>JAVBSQ010000058.1:0-4552 GCA_031556695.1 Bacteroidales bacterium
CGACATTGCCACCCTTGATAAAAAACCCACACTCAACATTGTTGATGCTTACCGTATCATGATCCAAAACGGACCTAAAGGCCGCAGTGCTGCCGACGTGCAAACACCCAAAGCTCTGTTTATGTCCACAGATATAGTAGCCGTTGATACCGCCGCCGTGAAATTTTTTAACCAGTTTACCAATATGCCGCTAGCTGATGTGGGACATATCAACCTCGGCAACAACATGAAAATCGGTACCAGCAACATCGACGGACTCAAAGTTCAGCGCATCAAGCTCTAGTTACGGGTGACAAGGTACAAGGTACAGGGTAAAAGGTACAGAAGTCACATGCCTTTTTTCACTCTCAACTTTCAACTTTCAATTCTCAACTCAGCATGTATTTCTTCCTCCGCCGTTTCCGCATAGCTATCTCCCTATTGATATTCATAGCGCTGGTAATTTGTTTCGCAGACATCTATAACCTCACCGGCCATGCATTAACAGGACTATTGCACTGGCAATTTGTTCCCGCTCTACTCGGTGTAGCTTCCGGAAGTTTAGGCATACTGCTTTTCTTCCTGCTATTCACCTTACTCTTTGGTCGCGTTTACTGCTCCACCCTTTGTCCACTGGGCACTTACCAAGACATGGTGCGCCGCTTGGCCAACCTGTTTAAAAGTAAGAAAGCACGCCGCATGAGCTATAGCAAGCCACACACCATACTACGCTACACCCTGCTGGTAACAGCCCTCGCATTTTTTGCCTTCGGCAGCTCTGCGCTGCTATTGTGGCTCGACCCTTACAGCAACTTCGGCCGCATGGCTACCAATCTTTTAGGTATGGGTGTCACCGCAGGTGGAAATGCACTATCCGATGTTATTTATGCTATCCCTGCACAAAGCTACAAAACCTTCACTGCCGGCGCTATTACCGCTGCTGTGCTTATCTTTATTGTAGTAACCACCTTGAGCGCCCTCCGCGGACGCTTATATTGCAATACCATCTGCCCCGTAGGCTCTCTTTTAGGTTTCATTTCCAAATATTCCCTCTTTCAACTTCGCATGGATCCTGAGAAGTGCAACCGCTGTACCCTCTGCTGCACCAAGTGCAAGGCCGAATGTATAGATGTCCCTGCACAGGAGATAGACAACAGTCGCTGCGTGCAGTGCTACGACTGCGCTACCACTTGCAGTAAGGGAGCTATTAGCTACAGAATAAACACAAGTAAACTACAGGTAAAAACAAGTAAAAGACAAGTAAATACAGAGGAAAAAGATGAAAAGGATACAAGGGATAAAAGGGATACAATAAAAAAAGGGAATAGGAGACTGTTCATCACAGCGGTGGCCGGTATTGCAGCGGCCGGCGTAGCTACCAAATGGTTCAAGCCTGCCGGTACTTCCAAGGCCATCACGCCTCCGGGTTCCAAGAGCCTGGAGCACCTCAAGCGCCACTGTACTTCCTGCCATGCCTGCATTGCCGCCTGCCCCTCACGCGTATTGCGTCCCGCAAGCAGTGAATACGGCATTGACGGGTTTACCATGCCTGTGCTCGACTACAACAAATCATTCTGCAACTACGAGTGTACCGTTTGCTCCAACGTCTGTCCCAACGGCGCCATACTGCCCCTTACCTCAGAAGAAAAGGCCGTGGTACAAATCGGCAAAGCGGAATTTTTCCACGACCGCTGTATTGTCGTGCGCGATGAGACCGACTGCGGCGCCTGCGATGAACACTGTCCCGCCAACGCCATTGAAATGATTCCCTATGGCGACGGCTTACTCATACCTAAAGTAGATACAAGCATTTGCATAGGCTGCGGCGGCTGCGAATACATCTGTCCCGCACGGCCCAATAAGGCCATTATAGTAATGGCTAATCCGGTTCATCAAACCGCAGGGATTTACCGGGAAGAGCAGAAAGAAGATATAAAGGTGAACGATTTTGGATTCTAGGTAACGATACCAAATCCTAGTTGCGCCAAAACTCATAACTCAACGTAATGGAGCCGCGCAACTGGTGCATGGTATAATCAAAATACTTTTTGTCGGACTTAAAAATATCGAAAGGACTAAAGTCAAAGCGCACACCCGCGTTGAAGCGTGGTAAAATCACAAATTCATAGCCCAACAACAGTCCTATATCCCATTTATGCAGGTCGCCGGAGAAATTGCTCACTATAGGCTCTGTTACCGGGGCTTCTACTGTATTTGGTGTAACACCCACAAAGCCTTTTACGGCTGTAGTTATAAACTTCCCATTAGACTGATAGGCACCATAAATACCCATGGTAAGCTTATTGCGGGGAGAGATAGAGAACTTGGCATATACCGGCACCTCAAAGAAATCAAAACGCTGCTGAATATGTGATATACCTGTAAAATATTTTTCCGTCACATTTCCTTGATTATCCGCTTCTTTGATTCGCTGGTTGGTCACCCGTGCATCGGCATCAAAACCGTTGGCAGCGTAGGAAAATTCAGCAAACACCTGCCAGCGCGGCGCAAAACGATAGCCGCTTTTCACCGCTAACAAGGGATACACACCCAGGCTCACGTTTACGGCACTCTCCTTACCCGACAAGGCGGTAAGCGGAATGGGAATAGCCCCTCCGGCCTGTAGTCCGCCTTGCACCCCTATACTCCAGGTATGTGTTTCATCAAACTTTGATTGCTGCGCCTCTGCTGCAACAGACAGTAAGCAGCAAAATGCAAGTAAAAGGTAAGTTAACAGTTTACGGTTGACGGTTAACGGCTTACAGTTTACAATTGAAAGCTTTTTATTGTGTTTCATCTTAATCTCTTAGTCTCTTAGTCTCTTAATCCCCTAATCCCTTTAGTATTCCAGCACCACATTATCAATCAGCAGTACGCTGTTCAGCGCTACCCTGAATATAGCCCCATCTATACTGGATGGGAAATTGATCACTATATGTGTTACAGGTAAATTGGTTTTTCCCTGATCATAAACCAGCGGAACATACAAGGACTTCCAGCCGGAATTATTGGTGTTCGTAATACGTAACTCACCCGCTCCTACAACAGTTCTCTCTACCTTGTCATACTCTGCACCACTCACAGCGTTGTAATTATACAACACCTGTCCTCTCTCATTTGTCCAATGTTCAAGGCGTATGATAGCCCCTCCCTCATCTATGGTGCCCGGCTCTTCCACCGGCGGATTTCCTTTATAAAACTTAGGCCCCGGCGTATATTGAGCCGAGAAACGCATTCCTGAGGGACGTAAGAAGAAAGGACGGCCCATGCGCGCCATCTTCTCCGGCTCTGCCAGTTTAGATAAGTCCATTTCAAAGAAACCGGTAAACAAGCTTGAAGCTCCATAACGCTCAATGCCCACCGCACCTTTTATCAAGGTCTCCATCTTAGCAGCATAATCGCCTGCAGCACCACTCTCTCCTGCTACTTTGGTGGTACCGAAACCGGCCAATGGTCCATTAGTTGTACACCAAAACAGTTGATTTTGAAGCCCTGGTTGTTCCTTTGTTTCATTGGGAGCAGGCCATGCATAATACCAATCATTCAATTTATAATTGGGCAACTGAGGCGCCACCACCAGCTTCACCGTCCACGTCACTTCCTGTTCGCCATACAGCAAAACTAGGGGATAAGTAGTAGCGGCCGAAGCAAAGGTGATCGGTGTTCCGGGCGTATAGCTTTTGAATTGTACACCGGCTTGCAAGGTGATAGTCGGTTCAACAGACAGCGGAAAAGTTTCCTGTGCGGCATACACCGTCACTGTATTGTCCATTTCATTCACCTGCCCTACCGCCGATAAATTCATAGCCTGGTAATTATTGATAGTAAACGAAGCAATACCATCTAAACAAGTTAATTTTACAATGTAAGTCACCGGAACGCCCGACTGGGTAATCAGCGATATTTTTTGCGTGGAGGTTATTTGGTCAAATTGCAGCTGATGTATGTCATCACCCAGCACTTCCGACACATAACCGTCGGTGGCGATAGATGCGTTCACCGTCAAAGGAAAGGCCTGCACATTACCTGCCGGAATGGCAATCACCAAATCTTTTATCTCTGCAGCGCCCAACTGTTGCACCGGTGCTGCCGGTGTCCAGGAGTCAATGGTGAAGCCTGTAATTTTCGCATAACTGCTCAGCGCCTCCATGTCAGCGCAGGAAGACAGGCAGGCAAGCAAGGGTAAAAAGAGGAGAACAGAAAATATTTTTTTATGCATCTAGGTGTATTTTGATTAATAACACTATCATACAAAGGTACATTTTTTTTGAAGATCAACAAAAAGAAATAAAATATTCGCAAATTTTGCGAATATCAATAAAACATTTTATCTTTGCACATGAAATATATACCACTTCTATTATATGGAAATAACATTCAGTCAAAAATACCTTAAGGATTATCTTCCATTAGAGTTAATGAACAGTACCGTATTGAATTCAAAATTAAGCAAATTGAATATGAAACCATTATAACAGTTTGCGAAATCATAGAACTATCAAATCATTATAAATAAAAACAATATGGGTAATTTAGGTTATGGTTTTTGCCCAACCCACCCTGGCGAAATACT
>JAVBSQ010000098.1:0-5885 GCA_031556695.1 Bacteroidales bacterium
TCCGTGCGCTGCGTCAGGGATTAAAAAAGGTACAGGGTGACGATGAAATAAAATACAAATGCCCGGCGAATTCACTTCATCGGGCATTTGTTTATGGGCAGGGGCGGAAAATATTCCGCCCCTGCTACGTTAATCTTTCACTTCTTTGAGCTTCTCGCGGATTTTCTTTTCTACCTCATCAGCCAACTCGGGATTGTCCATCAACATGGTTTTTACCGCCTCACGGCCCTGGCCTATCTTAGTGTCGCCGTAGCTGAACCATGAACCGCTCTTCTTGATAATTTCAAAGTCAACACCCAGGTCAATAATTTCCCCAATTTTGGAGATACCTTCGCCAAAAACAATATCAAACTCGGCTTTTTTGAAGGGAGGCGCCATCTTGTTTTTCACAACTTTCACGCGGGTGCGGTTACCCGTAGCTTCTTCACCGTCTTTAAGCTGGGTCACACGGCGCACATCTAAACGTACAGAAGCGTAAAATTTCAAGGCGTTACCACCGGTAGTAGTTTCCGGATTACCGAACATCACACCTATCTTTTCACGCAACTGGTTGATAAATACGCAACAGGTGTTGGTGCGGCTAATATTGGCAGTCAGTTTACGTAGTGCCTGGCTCATCAGGCGGGCATGAAGGCCCATCTTGGAATCACCCATCTCCCCTTCAATCTCGGCTTTAGGTGTAAGGGCGGCCACAGAGTCAATCACCACAATATCCACCGCGCCGGAGCGTATCAGGTGGTCAGCAATTTCCAAAGCCTGCTCCCCATTGTCGGGCTGCGAAATGAGTAGCGTGTCCACATTCACGCCCAATTTGCGGGCGTAAGTGGGATCAAAAGCGTGCTCGGCATCAATGATGGCAGCGATACCGCCGGTTTTTTGCGCTTCGGCAATGGCGTGGATAGCCAAGGTGGTTTTACCGCTCGACTCCGGCCCATAAATTTCTACTACACGACCGCGCGGAAACCCGCCTATTCCCAAGGCATGGTCAAGGGCGATGGATCCCGAAGGGATAACCGATACTTCAAAGCTAGGCTTGTCACCCAGCTTCATTACCGTTCCCTTACCAAAATCCTTGTCAATTTTATCCAGTGTGGCTTGTAAGGCTTTCAATTTTTCAGGGCTTACCTGAGATGTTTTGGCTTCTTTTTCTTCTTTCTTCGCCATGGTGGTTAAGTTTTTAAGTGATTAATAAAATATAAGCTTACAAAGATAGCCCATTTTTTCGATTTTTTTGACTATTTTTGCATAAATATATAAACACATGAAACCTACCCTTTTGATTATGGCTGCAGGCATGGGCGCCCGCTTCGGAGGCTTGAAACAGCTGGCCGGACTAGGCCCCCACGGCGAAGTGATTATGGACTATTCAATATTTGACGCCCTACGCGCCGGTTTCGGTAAGGTGGTGTTTGTGATCCGCCGTTCCATTGAGGCCGATTTCCGCGAACATGTGCTCTCCCGCTTCAATAATCAATTCCCCTACGAGGTGGTGTTTCAGGAGCTGGACGCCCTGCCGGAAGGATTTACTTGTCCCGCCGGCCGCGAGAAGCCCTGGGGCACCAACCACGCCATCATGATGGGCGCACCCGTAGTGCATGAGCCCTTCGCAGTTATTAATGCGGACGACTACTACGGCGTGGACGCATTCAAGGTACTGGCAGATTATTTGAAGACATTGGAACATAGCCAAAATAAATACTGCATGGTGGGCTTTCAAGTAGGCAATACCCTCTCGGAGCGTGGCTCGGTATCACGTGGGGTATGCACCGCCAACAAAGATGGCAACCTTGATGCTATCATTGAGCGCACCCACATTGTACGTGAAAACGGCACGGTGCAATACAAAGACGAGCAGGAACAATTTCACCCCCTGGCAGAAAACACACCGGTGTCCATGAATATGTGGGGATTCACACCCGACTATTTTACACACTCCGAAAAAATGTTCAAATCCTTTTTGAAAGAGAAAGGACAGGAGATGAAATCGGAATTTTATATTCCCTTCGCCGTAAATGAACTGATACAATCACACACCTCCAGCGTCAAAGTTTTGTCCACCACCTCACAGTGGTTCGGCGTCACCTACCTCGAAGATAAACCCTCCGTAGTCGCCAGGTTGCAAAGCCTGCATGAGGAGGGTATTTATCCGGGGAAACTTTTTTAGGTGAAAAGGTAAAGGGTGAAGGGTGAAAGACAAACAGATACAAAAGAAATTATGGCCACTATTAAGAATTTTGAAGACCTTACCATTTGGAAAGAAAGTATGCAGATGGTAAACCAAATTTATGAATTATTCAAAAACTGCAAAGATTACGGATTTAAAGATCAGATTCAACGAGCTGCCGTCTCTATACCATCAAACATAGCTGAAGGATTTGAGCGGCACAGTAATAAAGAATTTATACAATTTTTATTCATTTCCAAAGGATCCTGCGGGGAATTACGAACACAATTATACATTGCTGAAAATTTAAAATACATCGAAAGCTCTGAAAGTGGAGAGCTTATAGAAAATGCAAAAAACTTATCTGCCAAAATTGCCAAACTCATAAGCTACCGAAAAAATTACAAATCCCAATAGTCCTTTTACCTTGTACCTTTTCACCTTGCACCCTTCACCTTGCACCCTTCACCTAAATGATTGATCGCGCAACCATAGACAAGATTATTGACACCGCAGACATTGTAGATGTCATAGGTGATTTCATCAGCCTCAAGAAACGGGGCGTGAATTATCTTGCCTGTTGTCCTTTTCATAATGAAAAAACGCCCTCATTCAGCGTATCCGGCACCAAAGGTATATACAAGTGTTTCGGCTGCGGAAAGGCCGGTAACTCCGTCAATTTTGTGATGGAGCATGAGCACATGACCTACGTGGAGGCCCTGAAATACCTGGGCAAGAAGTACGGCATAGAAATTCAAGAGAAAGAGCAAACTCCCGAAGAGATACAAGCCGCCGGCATGCGCGAGAGCCTCATGGTGGTGAGCGCTTACGCCCAGGAGCAGTTTACTAAAGCCTTGTGGGAACACCCCGACGGGAAAAATATAGGACTAAGCTATTTCCGTGAACGTGGCTTCAGCGATAAAACAATAAAGAAATTCCAGCTCGGCTACTGTCTTGATGCACGCGGCGCTTTCAGCAAGAAAGCGATTCACGACGGTTATAAAAAAGAATATCTGGTAGCCACCGGCTTATCGGTCGAACGCAACGACGAGTTATTCGACCGTTTTTTCGGCCGTGTCATGTTCCCCATACACTCCATCAGCGGCCGCGTCATTGCCTTTGGAGCACGCACGCTCAAGCAGGATAAGACCGTTGCCAAATACCTCAACTCGCCCGAAAGTGAGATTTACGTAAAAAGCAATGTGCTCTACGGCATCTATTTCGCCAAGCAATCCATCGTTCGCGCGCAAAAATGTTACCTTGTGGAAGGATACACCGACGTGATATCCATGCACCAGGCAGGCATTGAGAACGTGGTGGCCTCCAGCGGCACCTCCCTCACCACCGAGCAGATACGCCTCATCAAACGCTTCACCCCCAACGTCACCGTGCTGTATGACGGCGATGCCGCCGGTATCAAAGCCTCCCTGCGCGGTATAGACATGCTGCTTGAAGAAGGCCTCAACGTCAAGGTAGCCCTCTTCCCGGACGGTGATGACCCCGACTCCTTCTCGCGCAAGCACAGCACCTCCGAGCTCGAAGCCTTTCTCAACGGCGCGGAAGAAGATTTTATTTCATTCAAAACAAAATTATTGAATGAAGATGCAAAGAATGATCCCATCAAACGTGCAGCACTCATTACGGAGGTAGTGAAGAGCGTTTCTGTTATTCCCGACAACATTATACGTACCGTATATGTAAAAGAATGCAGCCGGTTACTCGATATTGAAGAAGAGATTTTACTTACAGAAGTTGCCAAGCTTCGTCGTAAAAAAATGTATGACAGCGGCAGTAAAACACCACAACCTGAACCGCCGGCAGCGCAGCTCTCGCCCATTGAGGTCAACGCCCTCAACGCCGCAGCCACCGCTCCCCTGCCCTCCTTTGTCAGCAATGTTTACAGTGAGGCTTCCGAAAAAGAGTTGATCTACTTCCTGCTTAAATACGGCGAAAGGCCTTTATTTTCGGGCGAAAACGGACAACCCATAAGCGCTGCCCAATACATCATCAGCGAACTGCGGAATGATGAATTGGAACTCAAAAATTTGCAGTATCGCAAAATATTTGATGAGTACAATAGCAAAGCCTTAGCCCTTCCCGCTGAAGAACGCATCAAGCACTTCATCAACCACCCCGACCATGATATCATGGAGCTCACCATTAACGTACTGAGTGATAACTACCGCCTCTCCATCAAGCGCTTCATTGACTCGGAAGAACCGGAAGATGTGAAACTGCAGCGCGACATACCGCAAGCTGTACTGGTATATAAAGCCAGCATTACCAAGCAGGCTTACATTGAAGTCAGCGAACAAATGCTCAAGGCGCAGCAGGACGGCAATGCAGAAGAGCTGCTGTTGCTCATGGAAAGACTACGCACACTGCAAGGTGTTAGAAGTTTGTTTGCCAATGAATTGCAACGATTAACCACCTAGTCAAAAATTTATTTTAGGATTCCCATAAAAAACACTACCTTTGTAGCCCGAATTTTCGGATTCAGGGCCCTTAGCTCAGTTGGTTAGTAGCACCTGACTCATAATCAGGGGGTCGTTGGTTCAAGCCCAACAGGGCCCACAAAATGAAAAGACCTGCAGATAATGCGGGTCTTGCTTTTTTAGCCGGAAAGAATTTTCCCTTTCTATATGAACACAAATATTAAAACAGTTGACTTTAAAGCACTGCCCATTGGGATAGAACTTAAAGATTTAAAGTTCGTCCAGGAATTTCCAAAATTGCTTGGAAAACCTCATAAAGCCACTTTTTATCAAATTATTTGGATTACCACAGGCAAAGCCACCTTCCGGATCGACTTCCGGGAAGTGACCATAAAATCAGATGAAATGCTGATTATAGTCGCGGGGCAAGTGTGCGAATTTGATACCAAATCCAACTATTCCGGTAAAATCATATTATTTACCGGCTCCTTCTTTACCATCACCGAGCTGGACGCCAATTTTCTACATACCTGCGAAATATTGAATCCCATCAGCCTGAATAAAACAATACCGGCCTGTACCCAACTAACGGAAAACCTAAGCCGGTTACTAGATACGGAACTGAAGCGACCTGTTGACGCTTTCCAAATAGGAATAGCCCAAAGCTACCTGCGTATTCTCTTACTTGAAGCAGAGCGGCAACTCACGGCCTCCTACTTACCTGTAACAAATAATGTGGGACGAAAATTCTACAATGCCGTTGAACAACATTTCAGGGAAAACAGGAACACTGAATTTTACGTCCATCTCCTGGGTATAAACGAAAAGATCTTATCAAAAGAGATTAAAGCGCTGACCGGAAACACACCTAAAATTTATATCGATTCGCGCACCGTACTTGAAGCCAAACGGCTATTATCATACAGCAGCTTATCTATAAAAGAAGTAGGTTTTGAACTCGGCTTTGATGAGCCTACCAACTTCAATAAATATTTCCGCAAGCACACCGGCATAACACCTGCCCAATTCAAGGCTTCCAACAAAAAATAAGGCTACGGCGGAGATTTACCATGATCTGCTGCTAATGTATTATCAGCCCCCCCGGATTGCTTCGTACTTTTGCACTGTTAAAAACAATAACAATTAAAAGTACAATCATGAAAAAAATCGTATTAATAGGAGCTAGCGGATTTGTAGGATCTGCTATCCTGAATGAAGCATTAAACAGAGGTATTAAAGTAACAGCCGTAGTGCGTAAAGCCGAAGGGATAAAAATAACCAACCCC
>JAVBSQ010000157.1:0-5276 GCA_031556695.1 Bacteroidales bacterium
GTACATTATATATTTTATATAATCTCTATATATAAGCAATAGCTGATAAATCTCGCTTTTTATTACATTTGTAAATTTATTAAAGATTACATTTGTAATCAAAATAATATTTACATTTGTATCCTATTAAGTTTACAACAATGAATGAACGTTTAATCGCTTTTTTACAGGCTGAGCAGCTCACTCCTGCCCGATTCGCTGAGTTGATGAATATCCAACGCTCGGGGGTTTCGCACTTATTGTCGGGGCGGAACAAACCGGGCTATGATTTCTTTGAGAAATTTGTGCAAAAATTTCCCACTGTTAACTTGGAATGGCTTATTTCCGGTCGTGGAAAGATGTATAAAGAGCAACGTACCAGTTATTTATTTCCTGAAGAGGAAAAGTTGCCCCCGCAGGTGAGTGATGTAGATTTTGAGTTGTACAATGCAAAGTATAATAGCAAAACGGAGGTTGATGAAAAACCACAACCTTCTGTTTTAGAGCGTTTACAAGGAGAAAAAAACATACAGAAAGTGATTATCCTGTATACCGACGGTACTTTTGAAGCCTTTAAAAATTAGCTTCTATACTTTTTTTTGCTAGCTTTGCGCCTCATATATCTTATTCAAAATGTATAAAAGCCTGCGCAAATACATATTTTATTTTAATCCTGAGTCCTGTCACCATCTTATAATCAAGATTTTACAACTTTCAAGGTTTATCCCTTTTTTCAAGCGTATTATGCGGTTGATTTTCTGCTATAGCGATAAAAGCTTGGAGCGGGAAGTCTTAGGTATGCACTTTCGCAATCCGGTGGGACTGGCGGCGGGTTTTGATAAAAATGCCGAGGTGGTCAACGAGTTAGCCTGTTTTGGTTTTGGCTTCATAGAAATAGGTTCGGTTACACCGCTGCCGCAACTGGGCAATCCTCACCCCCGTGTATTCCGTTTACCCTTAGACAAGGGTATTATTAACCGCATGGGAATTAATAATGTAGGTGCTAAGAAAGTAGCGCACAACTTACGCCATCAACGCTGGCACGGTCGTTTTCACCGTATTCCGGTGGGCGGCAACATCAGCAAAAACAACAATACCTTTAATGTTCAGTCGCCGGCCGACTATGAGCGTTGTTTTTCCTTGATTTATAATTATGTAGATTACTTTGTAGTGAATGTCAGCTGTCCCAATGTGGTAAACTTAACCCAGTTGCAAGATACAGAGATTTTAGGTCAAATTATTGATCGACTGATTAATGTGCGTCACTACCGCGATGAATATAAGCCTATTTTGTTGAAATTATCATCGGATCTTGACAAGAAGCACATTGATGAAATCCTGGATTTAGCTCGTTCTAAGGGAATTGATGGTATTGTAGCGGTAAATACCACTACAACGCGCGAAGGCTTGCTTACGCCTGCGGAAGAGGTGGAAGCTATTGGTAAGGGGGGACTGAGCGGTTCGCCTTTAACCCAAAGGGCTATAGAAATGGTAGGTTATATTCACGAGAAAACAGCCGGTAATTTGCCTATTATTGGCGTGGGCGGTATAATGACCCCCGATGACGCCGTAAATATGCTCAAAGCAGGTGCCTCACTCATACAAGTTTACACCGGATTTATCTATAATGGCCCCGGCTTCGTGAAACAAGTGCTGAAACGCTTGAAGAGTAACGGGTGACAAGGCTACAGAGTTACGAGTTACAGGGTTACTGCTCACTATTTCCTTTGACTTTCTCATTTTCAATTTTCAACTTTCAATTCTCAACTTTTATTTATGGACGCTGTAATTATTACTATTGGTGATGAAATTTTGATTGGACAAATTGTTGATACCAATTCAGCTTATATCTCGCAACAATTAAATAGCTTAGGTATTCGAGTTCATGAAATGCTTTCGATAAGCGATGATAAACAGCATATAATAAGCACATTAAATAATGTCATAAAAGAGGGTAGGGTGGTTATTATTACCGGAGGATTAGGCCCTACGAATGACGATATTACCAAGAAAGTGCTGGGTGAATACACAGGTTCACAGGGAGATATAACTAGTGAAAAACAATTGGCCGTGATCACCGAAATTATTTCGCGCCGGAAAATGCCTTTGGGCGCTTTAAATCGCGGACAGGCAGATGTACCTGATACCTGTGAAGTACTGGTAAATACCAAAGGAACAGCCCCTGGAATGTGGTTTGATTATAAAGGGGCAGTATTGGTGTCGCTACCCGGTGTTCCATTTGAAATGCAGCACCTTATGAAACAGGTGACGGAGAAATTGCAATCGCAATTCCAGCTTATGCCCATTTACCACCGTAGCTTAATGACCTTCGGTATCCCCGAATCATCTTTGGCGGAAATGATAGCTGAATGGGAAGCCGCTCTTCCTGAGCACATTAAACTAGCCTACCTACCTAATCCTACTACAGGGGTTAAACTTAGATTGTCGATATACGATAATCTAATTGAAAATGGAAAATTGAAAGTTGAAAATGAGTTTAATAATCAAATTGGGAAGTTGAAGGCGATTATAGGAGATGCGCTGTATGGTGAGGAGCCGGACACGCTGGAGAGTGTGGTGGGCAAGCTGTTGCAGGCAAAAAAGGCCACGGTGGCCACAGCCGAAAGCTGCACCGGAGGGAAAATAGCCTCCATGCTCACCTCTATTGCCGGAAGTTCTGCCTATTTTAAAGGCAGCGTGGTGGCGTATGATAATAACTTGAAAACAGACATAATAGGTGTATCTACCGAAACATTAACTTTAAATGGGGCTGTAAGCGCTCCGGTGGTAGAGCAAATGGCTGAAGGGGTGCGCCAACGCTTGAAAACCGACTATGCCATAGCCACCAGCGGCATTGCCGGTCCCGGCGGCGGCACCCCCGAAAAACCGGTGGGTACTGTGTGGATAGCCATAGCCGGTACAAATGGAGTGACGAGTAAGCTACTGAACACTACTGGCGACCGTGAGCGCATCATTGAGCGTTCCGCTGCCAACGCCCTGAATATGCTGCGGCTGGAGCTGTACAAAAAAGGAATAACACCCTAGCGATCTCCACTTATAACGATACGTATGGGCACAACCGACAGCCCCAATCCGCCGGCTGTACCGGTAAGGTGCAAGGCTATATGGGGGCGGTGTGAGGAGGACTTTGATAGAAACCCTTGGTAGCCACCATAAGCAATATCTTCCACTAGTATGGTTTCCATATTACCGGTTAGTTGAAAATGGGTGACCTCAGTTTCAATAGTAGTAGAAGGGATATTAAACACATAACCTTGTATCAGTCTTGCGCTGGCATGATAAGATTCACGTACTACTTCGCCATCAGACATTTCTATATTTGAAAGTTGGATTTTCAGGGGTACAATTATCTGTTCTCCGCTTCTCATTACTGAAAAATAGGCTCTCAGGTAAGTATTATCTGCCGAATCATATACGGAGAATGATTGGGTCAAATTAGTGGTATCATAGTTTGTATTTTCCACAATAGCGGATATATTCCCTGTATAAGTTCCATTGATAGTATTTACCTGCGCATTATCATCAATAGCATCTGAGCAAGCTAACAGGGTGGCGCCGATAAAGGCATAGCAGAAAAGTTTGTATAGTATGGTTTTCATAATATTTGTCTTTAAATGATATATTGACAAAGACAGAGCAAAAACCATACCAAAAAAAACGCCTGCCGGAAAGGCAAGCGCTTCTTATTATAAAATATAATGATTTATTTCACTATAGAACCAGATAATGCAAGGCTAAGGGGTAAGGTTACAGGTGAAGGCATTGTCATGTTGAGAGATCCTGTAAGATACAGTGAAGCACCTTTAGAATCTTGTCCTTCTACTTCCGCAATACCTTGAAGACCGGCGTAATTAACAGATCCAACCAAAATAACTTTTTGCGATGCTATATTTACAGTTGCACCCAAAGCAGCGATGGTTATAACAGCAGGTTTAACATTAAAGCCATATCCTTCTTTTAATGTAGCAGTTAGACCCTCCATGGTCACTGTTACATTTTTGTATGCTACAATGTCCGTTAATTCAACATTAACAGGTATTGTCATAGTAGAACCTGATACCGGAATGTTGATATTAGTGCTTAAAGTATAAGCATTATTGTTTCCTGAAATAGTAAAGGTCAGAGGATATGAATCATCAACCAATCCTGTTATAACAGCATCAACCACACCTGTATATGTTCCAGTGATAGAGCTATTATTGTTATTGTCATCTTTAGAACAGCTAGCCATTACTACCGCCAAACCCAATGCCAAAACGGCAAATTTTCTCATCAAATTTTTCATTATTTTATTAGTTTAAAATTGTTACTTTTTAAAAGAAGTGACAAAGGTAGTTTTTTTCTCCTAACCACCAAAACGAAAAGGCGTATTTAAACGCCTTTTGTATTAATTCTCTGTTAATTAACTAGTGTTTTAACAATGCTCGCACATACACCTTATCATCAAACTGCAAGCGGAGGTAGTAAGTACCTGTCAGCTCACTGTAACGTGGGGTGTAGGTGAGGTGCTGCACACCTGCTTCTTGTACTTGCGAATGCACGATCTCATTCATTAGTTGTCCCGCTAGAGAATAAAGCGCAATGCTCACTGTAGTGGGCTTTTCCAAGGTGTATGTAAGGTGGAAATAGTCGCTATAAGGGTTGGGAAACACAGAATGGGTAATTTGATAATTTTCGGTTTCACCGGCAGTAGTTGTAACCGGTGATTCATATACAGGCTGGTCTTGCGCCTGCGGCA
Source organism: Bacteroidales bacterium (assembly GCA_031556695.1). Lineage (GTDB taxonomy): Bacteria > Bacteroidota > Bacteroidia > Bacteroidales > UBA932 > UBA932. The sequence goes on from JAVBSQ010000157.1 coordinate 4,739, forward strand.
GCTCTGCCATAGTGTAAAAACTGGCTTGTGAGGAGGTTTTGCGGCCATCTTCATAACTATAAGTGATATCCCAGGTGACAAATACAGGGTAGCGTGATTCTTCAATATACCACAGGTATTTCACCATTTCCACTTCAGCAGTAGAACAGCGTTCTTCCACATATTTTTCAATTGTTTTCAAGCGCAATACATTTTTCAACACCTGTCCGCCCGGCATCACCAAGGTGCCGTAAGCATCAGCTTCCGATGAGTAGGAACCGGCCATACGGTGCTCCAGGGTGCTGTTAGGGTATAAAGTACGTGCAGAGAAGTTACCCGATAGTTTATCACCATAAGTAAAGGGGTAAATTACTTTTTTGATAGGCATATCGTAAATCAGTGTTTGATGCGCATCTTGATACCCTTCAAAAATATTGGCCTGGTGATTGCAGGTATAGGTGAATTTTCCGCCGGAAGCGGTGGTTACCATAACATGCTGGCCATCTGTTTGCGAAAGCGTTTCATTAGTTTAGCTGGCGCCGGTGGGCATAGCCTAACT
>JAVBSQ010000069.1:0-13251 GCA_031556695.1 Bacteroidales bacterium
TTGAAGCTGTAGTCGGCATTGAAGTTGAAGGGGAGGTAAGCGTCAATGCGCCGGTCGGATGAGCCGGTGTTGTCATAGTACTGTTCACCTACATACTTGCCGGTGACGGCGAGGCTGAGGTTTTTAATGGGTGTTACGCGAAGGGTGATAGCGCCAACCACATTGGGCGAGTAAGCAATATCAACTTTAGAGAAATATTCGGCACGCTGGCCTATCCACAGGCTTTGTGTTTCGTCGGCATATTCATCTACATAGTTGGTGTAGTTGTTGAGCTTATTGCTACTGATGGTGAGGTTGCCATCTACACTAACTACGGGTGAAAATTTAATGGCAGCGGTTAACTCAGCACCCATGCGGTGACTTTTTTCTACGTTTTCCATGATGGGGCGGTAGGCATCGTTAACGCGTCCGGTAGACACAATTTGATTGTGGTAGTGCATGTAGTAGAGGTTAAGGCCTATGGAGGCCGTTTCGCCGTAGTGTATGTAGCCGGCCTCGTAGTCGTAGAGGGTTTCGGCGGAAGGGGGTATGCGTATGCCGTTTTTGTCGGCGTCTTTAAGGTCGCTGCGGTTAGGTTCGCGGCCTACCATGGCGAAGGAAGCGTAGGCCCGGTGACCGCCGGAGGTGAACTGTATGCCGGCTTGGGGGTTGAGGAAATTCCAGGTGTAAGTGGTGTCAAGCATATATTGATTGCGTTCGTAGTAGTCGTCATCTTGCCCATACATGTTGAAGTTGATGTGCCGGTATTGGAGGTTGGCGTAGGCCGAGAAGTGTTCGTTGATGGTGTAGGCGGCTTTGGCAAAGCTGTTGAATTCGGTTTTGGTGCCGGTGTTGTTGTACCAGGGCTGGTTGTAGTTGATGTTGCCGGTATTGTATTGTGTCCACAGCACACGGCCGTAGTGTCCACCCACATAACGGCTGCCGCCGGCGGAGAGGTTGACTTGCCAGCGTTGGTGGGTGTAATTGGCAGATACGTCAATGCCGTAGTAGTCGTTGTCCAGTCCCTTGCGGCGTATGAGGTCGCTTTTTTTATACGTTGTGCCGTTGATGGTTTGTGCGGGAATGCCATATTTGGAAAGGGAAGCATTCTCTTTGTACTGTTCATAGTAGCCCAGTCCTTTGGTGTAGAAAAGGGAGGTGTTAAGGCTCCAATGTAATCCCAGCTCTTGTAAATAATGAAGATGCACGTGGGTTTGGGCGTAGTTATCGGTTTCGTTATTGTAGAATTGTACATCGCCGTTATTGTCGTAGTACAAGCCGGACATGTTGTAGCGGCGATTGGTGGCGAGCGAATCGTATGGAACGCCCTCAAAGGTAAGCATGGAGCGTTGTTCGCCGTAGAGGAGGGAGGCTTTGATGGTTTGTGTTTTCCCTTTGAAGGTGGCATTTAGTCGGGCGCTTTGCTGTTTGCTTCCGCTATGCTCAAGATAGCCGTCGCTGCCGGAAACGAGGTAAAAACCATCGAAGGAGAGGGTGGGGGCTGTGGCGGAGTCGGCGACAAGTCCCCGCCACACGTTGCCGGAGTTGAGGCGGAGGGCGGTGTTCCAGGAGTTGTAGGAGCCATAGAAGCCGGAAAAAGCGGCGGAGGAATTGTCGGACGCTTGTCCGGTGCCAATGTCCATGGCGCCACCGAAGGCGGCGGAGCCAAAGGCGGCGCTGCCTGCTCCGCGTTGCACGGTGATGCGTTTGGCCATTTCTCCCAGTCCGGGCAGGTTGACCCAGAATACGGATTGGCTTTCGGGATCGTTTAGGGGAATGCCGTCAATGCTGATGTTGGTGCGGGCAGGGTCGGTGCCGCGTATGCGGAAGGAGGTGCTGCCCATGCCGGTGCCATTGTCGGAGTACGATACTACGGAGGGCATGAGTTCCAGCAGGTAAGGGATTTCTTTGGCGGCCTGCCGGTCTTCGGAGTTGGGATAGATGATGTCGATAGACAGGTCTTTTTTTGCTGCCGGAAGGTTGGCGTTGATCAACACGCTGTCCAGTTGTCGTTGGGCGAATGCTGTAGTAGCAGTTGTGAGAAGAATAAAAGTCAAAATTTCCTTTTTCATTGGATTAATTTTAATAATAATAAATTTAAAACCAATAATAAAGGGGAATAATATAAGATTGCTCTTTTCCTACGCCGGCATTACCCGGATCAGGTTCGAGGGTATAATCTCAGCTCGCCGAAGCGGGCACCCCTAATTATTTAGGATGCAAAATTACGAATTAAAAATTACGAATTACGATTTTTGCACAAAAAAAGCGTACCAAATATTGGTGCGCTTTTCTATAGTGTTGTTTAATAGACTGTTTTACTTCTTGATGGTTGTTTTAAATTCTTTTTCTCCGGCTCCGGCTGTCTGGTCGGTGTCAAACAGCGGATTGTATTTTCCGGCGGGGATGTCGGCCATGGCGGCCTGGTTGCAGGAGTGAGCTACTTCGGTATAATTGGTAGCAGCGGTGTTGATGGCTGAAGCTGCGATACTGATGAGTGCGCCGAGTGCCCCGGCACTGCCGGTGTTTATGGAGGTGTCGTAAACGATGGTGCCTTTTCTTAAGAATATTGTTTCGTTTGTTTTGGTGGAGCGGAGGTTGTATTCTACACTAACAGTAATAGTGGCGGCAATAGCCGATTTTTTCCAGTCGCTGATGGTAGTGAAGAGCAAGGCGTCAGCTCCTAAAATTTCACCGAATTGTTTGAGGGAGCTGTTGATGAACATTTCAGAGTCGTAGGCGCTCTCAGATTTATACATTTCCATGGCCAGGAAAGGGGAGATAATGTAGTATCCACGTTCACAAAGTACTTGTGGTACGGTGAGGTAGAAAAATTCTTTAGCTTCCACATTGTTGGTGGTGTTGATGGGGGGCATAATGGCAATGGCCAAGGGACGTTCTTTATATACACCGGCATAAACGGATTCCTTGGTTAATTGAGCGGGAACGGTACAAGCTTGTACGGCTACGGCTGCTATCAGGATATAGAGTAACTTTTTCATTAGTCTTCCAATTGTTTAATGATACGTCCAACAAATACTGCCGATTCAGGGTAGAGGGCAATCTCTTTTTTCAACATGGCAATGCCTTCCGATTTTTTACCTTGTTTAACAAGCATATAGCCATAGTCTGCACATATTCCCGGAGGGGGCACCTGGCGTTCGCCGGTAGGCTTTTCGATCATTTCCTGCAGCGTTTTCATTAAGGCTGCTTCGTCGGTATCGGTATTGTTTTTTATGTATTTGTAAGCGACTTCGTTGTAGTTACTCCAGCTATAAAGCGTTTTGCTTTGTGGAGCACAGGAGGCCAAAAATAGGAGGCAGCCCGCAATTAATAAGGTTTGTTTCATTGGTTTACGGCAATTTTACTTGTTTGGTTTCCTGTGTGGCTACCATGATGTCTTTTTCGAATAGTACATTGTTGTTATATACTACTTTAACGTGGCGTGTGCCGGGTTTAACGGCATAGGTATTACCTTTTACTGTGTATTTCCCGATTTCATTTACTGTTGCGGTGAATACGGGGTTTTCATCAATATATACCTGTACGCCGGCTTTGTATTGGGTAGTGCCGCCTTGTACGAATTGCAGGTAGCTTTCATTTTCCATGCCTCCGCTGCGAGAGACGTTGCCAACCTTACATCCGGTGAGGAAGAGGGGTAGTAATAGAAGGAGGGTTCTGATTTTTTTCATGTTAGTTTTCTTCGATAAAGTAATTACTGAGTTTGTTTTCATCTATAGAGCCTTCGGTAAATTCAACGATGGAAAACTCGTCGGCAGAAGTTGTTCCTCCGCTGAAGGTAACTTTTATTTTGGCAACATTTTTGCCTGGGAGGTTCATCATCATGCCGGTTTGCGGGTTTTTCACCGACTTACCTTTTTCTTTCACTACGAAGGTATCGCCCTCATTTACGCCCTGGCTTTTACCGCCGGACATATATACATCGCCATCTTCTACTGCGAGGAAATAGGCTTTCCAGGGGCGGTCCATACAGTTATTGATAATGTTTTCAGTTAGTTGTGATATGGCGCCGGAGATAGCTTTATCGCTGAGGCTGGCGTCGAAGTCTGCTGAGCCACCGAAGCCCATGGTTGTTTTGGATTTTAACTCTGCATCGCCTTTAGCTTCTTCAGAATAAATGATTTGTCCGGTAGACACGTCTATTAAGCGTATGCTCACGGCGGCTTCTACGGTTTGTGTTTTAGCTTGGGAGAAGAGGGTTACGTCTCCGGTGTTTTTACGCCCGAACTGGGTGATGGAGCCTACAATAATGTAGTCGGCCCCTATTTTGGCATATTCGGCAGCATTGACACCCTGCTCATTTTCTACCTCATTCATTTCCGAGCGTTCCAGAAGGATAAATTTGCCGGAGGAGGCCAGTCGTGCAGAGAGAATGTCCAGCGCTTGCTTGGCCATAGGGTCGTTTTTTTTGTCGTAGAAAACGCCTTTTCCGTATTGTGTCTCATTAGAGAAGCGGGAGATGGCTACCTTGCGTTTTAGGGTTTTCCCTTTTTCGTTGGTACTTTGAACTTGAGGTTCAATGGTTGTTTTGGTGTTTTGAGCAATAACACTGCCACCCACCAAAAGCGAGATGAATAGAATTGAAATGATTTTAGGCATAGGTTATAATTTTATAAAGTCAAAGATAGGTGAAATAATTGATAATTGACAATTGATAATTGAAAATTATCTTTTCGTATTGAGAGGTGATTGTAATCAAAACGTTATAGCTTGTTTATAACAATTTAATCACACAGAGTAACTTGATTGTTATTAGTCGCTATATTATGCTTATTATCAGTTGTAAATTATCAATTATTCATTTAATCGCTGTCTCACTGCTTCGAACAGTAAAACTGCAGCCGCGGCGCTGACATTGAGGGATAGGATTTCTCCGTGGAGGGGTATTTTGACTTGCTCGTCGGACAACTTTAGCACAGTGTCGGAGATACCAACATCTTCCGATCCCATGATGATAGCGGTAGCCTGATTAAACTTATAGTTGTATAAAGGTTGTTGTGCTTTCTCTGTGGCTGCAACAATTTTTACTCCGCTATCTTTTAGGTAGTAAAGGGCTGTTCGTAAATTTGGCACACGACATACGGGTATGCGGTTGAGGGCACCAGCGGAAGTTTTTAAGGCATCGGCATTGATAGGGGCAGCACCTTTGGCAGGAACTATAATGGCATGAACACCTGCGCATTCAGCGGAACGGGCAATAGCGCCGAAGTTCCGCACGTCGGTCACCCCATCAAGGAGCAGTACCAGTGGTGTTTCGCCTTTGGCTGCCACCGTTTCCATCACTTCTTCTACGGAGGCGTAGGTGATGAGGGATATGAAAGCAGCTACACCTTGGTGGGTGTTGGGCGTGAGACTGTTGAGTTTTTCTATGGGTACAAACTGGTAAGGGATATTTTTCTCTTGTACTAGTTCCAGTAAGGCGTGGAAAAGGTCGCCTTCCAGCCCCGTTTTAATAAGCACACGTTCTACCTCTCTTCCGGCTTGTATCGTTTCAATAATAGGACGAATTCCGATAATAAGATTATCTGGCGTTTTAGCCTGCTTTAGCGGCTTTTTATGATATGATTTACGATTTTCCATATTTTTATTATTCATTGTTCACTATTCATTGTTCATTGATGAGTATTTCCCACTCATACATTTTTCTTTCAAGGGCGGTTTTTTGTTTATTATATTCTTTGAAAAACTCGTCGTCAATGGTTTGTCCGGCAGGATTGGCCAGCAGGGCATCCATGGCCGCTACGGTTTGTTCGAGGGTGGCAATCTCTTTTTCTACGGCTTCAATGTCGTTCTTTAGTTTACGGGCTTTGCGTTCCTGCTCTTTTTTCAGGCGACGTTCTTCTTCGGGACTTAATTGCGGTGCTTCAGTGGCTTTGTTTTCTTGCTTAACCGGTTTTTCTGCCGGAGCTACCGGTGCTTTACGCTCTATCTCTTTTAGATTTTCGAGCTTGCGGCGCTGCAGGAACTCGTTGATGCTACCCAGGTGTTCTTTGACCTTACCATCGCGAAATTCGTAAATTTTATCTACCAGTCCATCAAGAAACTCACGGTCGTGCGATACTACGAGGAGGGTGCCGTCATATGCTTTAATGGCACTTTTCAGTATGTCTTTGGAGCGCATATCCATGTGATTGGTAGGTTCGTCCATGGCCAGCAAGTTGTAAGGCTGTAGCATTAGTTTAGCCATAGCTAAACGGGATCGTTCGCCTCCGCTGAGCACTTTCACTTTCTTGTCTATGTCTTCACCACGGAAGAGGAAGGAGCCCAGTATATCACGCAGCTTGGTGCGTATATCACCCACAGCTACACGGTCGAGGGTGTCAAAAACCGTAGCTTCGGGATCCATGATTTCATCTTGGTTTTGGGCAAAGTAGCCCACGTTGACGTTATGTCCCAGTTTCACCTCTCCGCCTTCATAGCCCAGATCATTCACGGCAATACGGAGCATGGTGGTTTTTCCTTCACCGTTACGGCCAATGAAAGCTACCTTTTCGCCTCTTTCAATATGTATGTTAGCATCTTTAAAGATGACATGGTCGCCGTAGCGTTTCATAACCTCTTTTGCTTCCAACACCACCTGTCCGGAGCGGGGTGCGGGTGGAAATTTCATATTGAGGGTTGCGGTATCTTCATCGTCTATTTCTATGCGGTCAATCTTTTCCAGTTGTTTTACGCGCGACTGTACCTGGTTGGATTTAGAGGGTTTGTAGCGAAAGCGTTCAATAAATTCTTCCGTTTTATCAATCATACGCTGCTGATTTTCGTAGGCAGCAATTTGTTGTTCGCGCCGTTCTTTGCGCAATACCACATATTTAGAATAAGATACTTTATAGTCGTAGGCCTTGCCCAGCAAAAGTTCTATAGTGCGGTTGGTTACCGAGTCGAGCATGGCGCGGTCATGCGAGATGAGCAGCACAGAGCCGCTATACTCTTTCAGATAGTCTTCCAGCCATTGTATAGACTCAATGTCAAGGTGGTTGGTGGGTTCATCCAATAGCAGCAACTGTGGCTGTTGCAGCAGTATCTTAGCCAGCTCTATACGCATACGCCAGCCCCCGCTGAATTCAGAGGTGGGTCGCGGAAAATCTTCCCGTTTAAAACCTAAGCCTAAGAGCGTGCGTTCTGCTTCGCCTTCTTGATTGTCGCTTCCAACAATAGTATAATGGTCGTTCAAATCGTTCAGCTGTATAATCAGCTTGTGGTAGCCTTCCGACTCATAGTCGGTGCGTTCGGAGAGCGCCAGGGTTACCTTGTCTATTTTGGCTTGCAGTTCATGTAGATGAGCAAAGGCAGTCAACGTCTCGTCGAGCACGCTCTTGCCATCGCTGATGGCCATCTGCTGCGGCAGGTAGCCCACGGTGTAAGAGTTGGGTATCACCACTTGTCCCGAGGTGGGCGATTGTTTACCTATTAATATTTTCAGCAGGGTTGATTTCCCCGCACCGTTCTTTCCCACCAGTCCAATGCGGTCGCGCGTGCCTATGGCAAACGATACGTCGTCAAAAAGCGTGAACCCGCCGAACTCTACTGTTAGATTGTTAATTGAAACCATAAATTGTAATTCGCAAAGATAGTGATTTTTTATTATCTTTGCAGGTTATGAGTCAAACCGAAAAACAAGCGCTTAATATTTTAGAAACCGGAGAGGTTGGGAAATTATTGTGGAAATACGCACTACCGGCCATTGTGAGCTCTATGGTGGTGGCGTTGTATAATATTGTTGACCGTGTATTTATAGGACAGGTGATGGGACCGCTGGCCATTTCGGGATTGGCGTTGACTTTTCCTTTGATGGTCTTGCTGCAGGCTTTCGGCACTTTGGTCGGTGTGGGTGCCGGTACGCGTATATCCATTGTGTTAGGCATGAAAGACCAATTGTGGGCGGAAAAAATATTAGCCCATGCATTACTCATGTTGCTTTGTATATCGGGCAGTATACTTATCTTTTGTATAATTTTCTTAGATCCTATACTGGTTATGTTTGGCGCCAGTGAGCAAACAATGCCTTACGCAAAAGAATATCTGCAATACCTTTTGCCCGGTAGTATTTTCTCTTCGCTCACTTTCTCGCATGCCGGCATGATGCGTTCCAGCGGTTATCCTGCCAAGTCCATGCATGTTATTTTGTTGGGTGCTATCTTGAATGTGTTTTTAGATGCTTTATTTATCTTAGTATTAGATTTGGGTATTCGTGGTGCAGCCTTGGCTACAGTTATATCAATGGCGGTGAGTGCGGTATATGCTGTCTCTCACTTCTTCAGGCCTTCTTCCACCTTGCGTTATCACCGCCGGTCCTTTCATTTCGAGAAACGTATTGTGCGTAATATTCTGGCTATTGGTATGGCTCCCTTCTTAGTGAATGCTGCCGGTAGCGCTATACAGCTGGAATTAAATCAATTGCTACTGAAGTATGGAGGAGATATAGCCATAGGTGTTGCCGGCATTATTGGTAGTTACGGCATGATGGTGGTGATGGTGGTGTTCGGTTTTTGTCAGGGTATGCAACCTATAGTAGGATATAACTACGGTGCAGGGCGCATCAAGCGGGTAAAAGATACATTTATATTGACGGTGAAAGCAGCTACGGTGGTTACCTGTTTTGGTTTTGTGATGGCCATGTGTTTCCCGCGGTTGATGGCGGGTGTTTTCACTACCGACGAGGAGATGATTATTATGGCTACGCGGGCTATCCGTATTACCTTTGCGGCCTTTACCATTGTGGGCTTTCAGGTGGTAACGGGGCAATTTTTTCAATCCATAGGGAAGGTGCATAATGCTATTTTCCTCAGCTTATCGCGCCAGGTACTATTCTTAGCGCCGGCTCTCTATCTCTGCTCGTTGGCGTGGGGCTTGACGGGCGTGTGGGTGGCCTTGCCGGTTTCCGACCTCCTCTCGGCCATTGTGGCTGCTCTATTATTGTGGCGTGAGAAGCGGGTGTTGTATGGATAGGGAGGATACTACCGTGATGCGAGGTAGGGCGTTATATCTAATATCATTTGCCGGATATCTTTGCCCATGTCAGAATTTGAAAGATATGTGAATCCCATTTTTCATAAAATAGGGCAGATTCCTTATAGGCATCAAGGGTGATAAATTTACAGGCACATTCATTATTAAGCTTAATAGCATAAAGGTTTGATGATAGTATTAACATTAAGCTTTACACGCTCAATGTTCATGTGGTGGTTCATAATAACTTATTTATTCTTTAGTAATGGATTTTATAAATTCCGCTTTTCCTCCAAACTTTACCTTCCGTATTTCCTTTTGCGCAGCCAAATGAAAAGGCCACCGGCGAGCAGTAGGAGCAAGGGCGGAACGATGGTGTTGATGGCTATCCAACGGTTGCGGTGCAGCTTTATTTCACGTTTGTCCAACAGCCGCAATTCCCACTCGCGACTGCGGAGACGGAGCAATTGCTCATCGCCCATTAAATAGAAAATCATATTTTTTACCAGGTTTTTATTGCCGAACTGTATGCCCATATATCGGTCGAACCCCAATGGAAATATACGTGTTCCGTCGGTGCGGGAACTCACTTCATTGCGGATTATGTCGCCATCAGCTACCACTATCATTTTGGCGAAACTGCTTTTTGTTATGAAAGAAAAAGGCTGTCCGTTGTTATACTGTGCAACGGGACGGTTCAAGAAAGCTGAAGGGAAAAAACCTTCCATGCTTACAGCTACAGGTAATGATATTTGATTAAAACGGGCAGGATCGTTCTGCTGTGAGGTTTCCGCCAAACTGATGCGTATGGGTATTTGTTGAGAGCGACTGTAATCCGAGGTATAAAGAAGGAACTCTTTACTTACTTCCGGATTACTATTTACCGTATCTATGCTGCCGGGATATTGTGACATAATAAGATTTAAACCACCGGTAATCACATTGTAGGGCGGAGGTGTGAGTAGTGGGTAGTAAGTCCACGGGGCCGGTTTAAACTGTGCCGTTTGTCCCGCCGGTGCAATATCCACAGGCAGGTAGGAACATTGTAAATCTTGTAAAATAGTAGGGTTGATACGCACGCCGTAGCGGAACAACTGGTCTTCCAGGTTATGGTTGGCGGCCAGTGCAAAGGTGAAAAAACCTTTAGACAAACTGTCGTGGTGCACATTCACCTCGTCAATAAACCAAGCTACGTTACCGCCCTGCATGATATACTGGTCGAGTACCAGCTTGTCAGCCTCGGGCCATGCCTGTGAGGGTTTGGCTATAATCACTGCAGCATAGTTGTTCAGTATGCCTACGCGGCCGGACAGTTCCACGCGGTCAATGCGGCAAAATGCACCCAGTTCTTTGCTGATATCACCGGTCGCAAATTCGTCCAGTTCTCCATGTCCTTCAATGAAGGCAATACTTGGACGTTGCTTGCGAGTAATGCGTGCTATGGCGCCGGCAAGCTCGTATTCTACATTCTGTTGCGCTATCAATATGTTTGCTTCAGGGTCACTCTGTGCATCGTTTTGCAGAAAGTTGACAGCTACCTCCCGTGTTTCCAGACGGGAACTGTCGCCGTAAGGCACAGTGGTGGTATAGTTGATCAAGGCGCCCGGGAAGAGCACACGCTCGCTGGCGCTTCCTCCGGTGTTTTCCTGTATGATGAAGGGGGCAATGCCGTATTCCTGTAGGGCGCTATATACTTGTTCAAGCTCATTTTCTCCGGCTTCCTTCACAATATCAATAAATTCATATTGTATATTTTTTCCGGCGTAAATTTTCAATTCATCAAGGGTTTCTTTGATGGTGCTTTGCAGTTTCTTTATTTGCAGCGGCATCTCGCCATCTAAGAAAACCTGCACGTAGCAGGGACTTTCCAGTGCTTTCACGGTTTCCTTGCTGACGGCAGAGATGGTGTATCGCTTGTCTCCCGTGAGGTCCAGGCGGAAGAAAAAATGTTGGGCACTGATGTTCAGGCCAATTAAAACGACGAACAATGCGGCTGTGCGCATAGTATTGCGACGTTTGTCAGATTGTAAGATTAAGAGGGTGAGGGCTAAAAAAACAGTGATAAAGCTGAGAAAGTAGAGCACATCACGCGAGTCGATAACACCGCGGCTGATGGATTTGTAATGCTCATTAATACCAATTGAAAGCAAGGTGTTGGCTGCTCCGCCATTGCTTAAAAGTTGTGCCAGTCCGTCAAATCCGGTGTAGCAGAAGAAGCAGGCCAGGGCGGTGATGATGTATGCTACAATTTGGTTTACGGTAAGCGCTGATGCCGGTATACCTATGGCAGCATAACAGGCCGCCAAAAAAAGTAATCCGAGGTAAGAGCCCAAAATACCGCCGCTATCGAGATTGCCTGTGGGGCTTCCCAGTTGGTATATGCTGTAGTAATAGATGAGTGTAGGCAGTAGGGCCAGTGCGGCCAACAATACGGCTGCCAGATATTTTCCCAGTATGAGTTGGGTCTTGGAAATAGGTTTAGTTAGTAGTAACTCCAGTGTGCCGCTCTTTTTCTCTTCCGCAAAGCTGCGCATTGTAACGGCCGGCAGCAGGAAGAGGAACACCCATGGGGCAATAGTGAATAGCGTGTCGAGATTGGCGTATCCGCCGTCCAATACATTAAATTCACCGGGGCCAATCCACATAAACCAAGCGTTCACCAGCAGAAATATGATGATGGCGGTATATCCGGTGAGGGAGGAGAAGAAGGAGCGGATTTCTTTGAGGAGGAGAGTGTACATAATTAATTACGAATTACGAATTACGAATTACGACAAAAGCAGATACTAAAGTTTATTCTGCAATAATAGTAACTTATAATCGAAAATTTTTGCATTGTATATTGTAAGTATATATAGGGATTATAAATGTTAGAGGAAAAGGTGTAGTTAATTCGTAATTTGTAATTTGTAATTCGTAATTATTTTCACCATTTCGGCGGCAACGCGGGTGGCGGCGCCGGTTTCGCCCAGCATATTGCGCAATTTAGCGTAATTTTTTAGCATTAGTTGGCGCATACTACCTCCGGGGAGCAGCACTGAAAGCTCATGCTGCATATTGCCGGCACTCATGTCGTGTTGCAGCAGTTCGGTAACCACCGGTGCGTCCATGATCAGGTTCACGAGCGATACATATTTTGTTTTGACAAGGTGTTTAGCTATTTGGAAGGAGATCTCGCTGCCGCCGTAGCATACCACTTGCGGTACGCCTATGAGGGCGGCTTCCAGGGTAGCGGTGCCGGAGGCTACCATGGCTGCCTCGGCCTGCGCCATTATCTCATACGTTTTGCCGGTAATGACTTTAGCGGTGCTTCCGGCCAAATATTTTTCATATATTTTAGGATTGATGGAAGGCGCGCCGGCTATGACGAATTGATGGTTGGGGTAGTGTTTGGCGATGGATAAAACACGTGGTAATACGTAGCTGATTTCCATCATACGACTACCGGCCAGCACGGCAATAATAGGTTTCTCGGGCAAGTTGTTTTCTTTGCAGAATTGTTCAAAGGTTGGTTGGTTGGCCAGCTTCTCACTAACGGTGTCCACCAAAGGGTTGCCTGTATAAAAGGCGTCGATATTCCACTTTTTAAAATACTCCACCTCAAAAGGGAAAATGATGAAGAGTTTATCTACGTACTTTTGCAGGCGGTGTACGCGTTTTTCCTTCCATGCCCATACTTTTGGAGCTATGTAGTAGAATACTTCAATGCCGTGTTCTTTGGCAAATTTAGCCATGCGGAAATTGAATCCAGGGTAGTCAATCAATATCAGTACATCGGGGCGGTGTTCCAAGAGGTCTTGTTGGCATTGGCGGATATTGCGTGTTACGCTGCGGAGTTTTTTTACCACCTCCCAGAAGCCCATCACGGCGGTGTCTTTGTAGTGTTTCACCATTGTTCCGCCTTCGGCGGCCATAAGGTCGCCGCCCCAAAAGCGGAAGTGCGCTGCGGGATCGGCCTGTTTCAGTCCTTGCATGAGGCGGCTGCCGTGCAGGTCGCCCGATGCTTCGCCGGAGATGATGTAGTAGTTCATGAATTTACTTTATTTATCGTCATAATGACCTATAGGCCTTTCTTTGGGTCAAACCGAACCACTTTGCCGGTTTGGACTTGCTCCAGTCCGCGTTCAATTTTTGCGAAAAGTTCTTCTTTTGTCATCAAAGTATCGTCTTCTGAAATTGGTACAAGTTTCATAAGAAAGTTACCGCTGGCTTTTAAAAGCACATCTTCTCCATGTTTAACTTTGTCAACATAGAAACCTTGCTTATCGCGAAATTGCCTTAGTGATATAACCATCATAATAT
>JAVBSQ010000142.1:0-6669 GCA_031556695.1 Bacteroidales bacterium
TGACACAAGAAGATGAAGCATAACTTCAGAGATTTAATCGTTTGGCAAAAAGCAAGAATACTTGTAAAAAATATTTATGAACTTACTCGTAAGTTTCCTGCTGATGAACGATTTGGATTGACATCACAACTTAGGCGTGCCGTTGTTTCCATTGTTTCAAATATAGCTGAAGGTTCCGGTCGTAATACAGATGCTGATTTTTTGCGTTTTTTGGATATGGCTAATGGTTCTGCTTGTGAGGTTGAAGCCCAATTATACTTGGCCTTGGATTTTGATTTTATTACACAAGAAGATTTACATAAAATAAATATAATGGTACACGAAATTCAAAAATTATTATTTAATTTTAGGCAATCGATTATTAACAAAAATAAAAAAGTCTCTAGTCTCTAATCTCTAATCTCTTAGTCTCTAATCCATGAATATAATTTTAATAGGATACGGGAAAATGGGCCAAACCGTAGAAACCGTGCTGCAATCTACCCTGGGCTTCAGCATTTCGGCAATTGTTGGTAAAACCCCCGGCGGCGATCTCTCTGCCGAATTGAACGGCATCACCACCCCGGCCGACTGCCTCATCGACTTCTCCCACCACAGCAATATCGAAAAGATACTGCTGTACGCCCAGCAGCACAATAAACCCCTGGTTATTTGTACCACCGGTTTTAACCCCGTACAAGTGGAACTCATTGCCACCGCTGCAACAAAAATTCCCATTGTATATTCACAAAATATGTCCATGGGCGTCAATGTCATGGTTGAAGCCGTACGTCGCATGAGCGCTGCTTTGGGCGATACATTTGACATTGAATTAATAGAAAAACACCACAACCTTAAAGAAGATGCTCCCAGCGGTACCGCAAAGATGCTGCTGGCTGCTGTGAAAGATGTGGATCAAAAAAACTTGGTTAACGGTCGTGAGGGCATGCAAAAACGCGCCAAAAATGACATTGGCATACATGCGGTGCGCGGTGGCACTATTGTTGGAGAACACACCGTTATTTTTGCCGGGAATGATGAAATTTTGGAAATAAAACATACCGCCCTCTCTAAAAAAATATTCGCTGCCGGTGCGCTCCGCGCGTCACAATTTCTCACAGGTAAAAAACCTGCACTATATACCATGTCAGACGTTTTAAACGCATAAACCTTACCATGAAAATTGTTTACATACACTGCGGGCTCGGAAACCAAATGTTTCAATACGCATTCTACAAATTTCTCAAAAAACAAGGGCAAAAACATTTGTATCTTGAAGCTACAGCGCCCTCCATGCGCCGCCATGGTGGGTTTTTACTTAAAAAAATATTTCCGGAAGTCGCCAAAAATAAAAATTTTTTGCCTTACTGGCCTTCTCGTCTCTTTTACCTTTTGGTGGGCGACGTCCTGAAAAAAGGCTTCAAATTTAACCTTATGACGGACCAATATCCCATTCCGCCCCGTAAAATTTGGCTGAAAGGATACTGGCAGGAAAATAAATTTGTAGAAGAGGTAGCAGCCGAATTGCGCAACGAATTTACCTTTATTCCCTTTACTGAAGGAAAAGACATGGAGGTCTTGCTCCACATCCGCACCTCCAACTCTGTGAGCTTGCATATTCGCCGTGGTGACTACGGTGATCCCAACAACCCCACCACTGCAGCTAGCGTGTGCGGGATTCCTTATTACGAAAAAGCTATTGCTTATATAAAATCGAAAGTGGCAGATCCTCAGTTTTTTATATTCTCTGACGACCCGCAATGGGTGTGTGAACATTTAACGGTGGAAAATGCAACTTATATCAATTGGAATAAACACAAAACCAGCTTCCGTGATATGCAGCTAATGAGCGAATGTAAGCATAACATCATAGCTAACAGCTCTTTCAGTTGGTGGGGGGCATGGCTCAACCGTAATCCTGAGAAACAAGTTGTTACCCCATCTGTTTGGTTTTATGACTACCCGGCCGATTTTATTGAAAAATTACTTCCCGTAAGTTGGCATAAGCTATCATAAAAATACTTACATTTGCGAATTTATTCCTTGTTTCATGATAGATACCGCTGAACAGATTATAGAATTCATTCGCAGTTCCACCAAAAAAACACCTGTAAAAGTACATTTGCAAGGCACTGTGAAACCTCATAATGAAGCTGACTTGCAAGTTTTCGCACAACAAGATACCGCCGTTGTTATAGGTGATCTTGCAAAAGTAAAAACCTTCCTCGAAGAAAATAAAGCTGCTATTCAGTTCTACCATATAGAAACCGCCGCGCGCAATTCAGCCATACCTTTGGCTGACCTTACCCAATACAACGCCCGCATTGAACCCGGCGTAACCATTCGTGACCATGTAAAAATAGGCGATAACGCTGTTATTATGATGGGTTCTATCATCAATATCGGTGCGGTGATAGGCGCTGCTACCATGATTGACATGAACGTAGTGCTTGGAGGCCGTGCTGAGATTGGCGCCAACTGCCACATTGGTGCAGGCACTGTTATTGCCGGCGTAATTGAACCCCCCAGCAGCCAGCCCACCGTGGTGGAAGACGAAGTGGTTATTGGTGCTAACGCTGTAGTGCTGGAAGGTATTCGTGTAGGCAAAGGCGCTGTAGTAGCTGCCGGCGCTGTTGTCACTGAAGATGTAGCCCCCAATACTGTAGTGGCCGGTGTTCCCGCCCGTTTCATCAAAACAAAAGATACTAAAACCTCCTCTAAAACCCAAATCATCGACGCTCTAAGACAAATATAATTTAGTTGAAAGGTTTAAAGATGGAGAATAAGTCTTTTAACTTTTAACTTTTAACTTTTAACTTTCATGGATCTTCTTCTCTCCCTCATTGACTTCATCTTACACATTGACAAACATCTCAATGAAATAATAGCTTCATACCAGGCGTGGACTTATCTCGTCCTTTTTCTTATCATATTCATTGAAACAGGTTTGGTAGTGATGCCTTTCCTGCCTGGCGACTCGCTGCTCTTTGCTGCCGGAGCTCTCGCTGCCACCAATGGATCACCCTTAAACATATTATGGTTGCTGTTATTGCTTATTGTAGCCGCCATTCTCGGTGATGCCTTAAATTACTTCATTGGAAAAACAGCCGGAAACCGTATGGTTAACAGCAGGTGGGTGAAAAAAGAATACCTTGACCAAACACACGCTTTCTATGAAAAACACGGCGGTAAAACCATTATTATTGCCCGTTTCATGCCCATCATACGCACCTTTGCGCCCTTTGTGGCCGGTATTGGGCAGATGAGCTACAAACACTTTGCCTCCTACAATGTAATTGGTGGTTTTGTTTGGGTTACTGCATTCCTCACCGGAGGTTATTTTTTCGGACAAGTGCCTTTTATCAAAAATAATTTCGGACTCGTAAGCATAGCCATCATTATACTTTCTGTGCTGCCGCCTTTTATTTACGCCGGATTTCAACAATTGAAAGCTAGAAAAAACAAAACCAAATAATAACGTATGAAAAAAATTATTTACCTAACAAGTCTCGTTATGCTTTTCGCTGCTTGTAACAATACCCCAAAAACATCGGGTATTGATCTCACGGATTTGGACACTACAGCCAATCCGGCCGACAATTTTTACCAATATGCCTGTGGCGGTTGGATGGCTAAAAACCCCCTCCAGCCTGAGTATTCACGCTTCGGTAGCTTTGATAAGCTGGGTGAAGAAAACGTGAAACAAGTAAACGATTTGATTACCGGCCTTGCAGCGGCTCAGAACGAACCAGGCTCTGTAGCCGACAAAATTGCGACTCTTTACAATGTGGGTATGGACTCTACAAGCCTTAACCAACAAGGTGCTGAACCATTAAAACCTCTTCTGGAAGAAATTGCCGGGTTGAATGGCAAAGAAGCTATTCAGGCTCAGATCACTAAAATGCACAAGCAAGGTATGCACCCTTTCTTTGGCGTATTCTCTGAAGCCGACTTCACCAACAGCAGCATGAATATTGCCTGGTTGTACCAAACCGGCTTGAGCCTTGGCGACCGTGACTACTACCTTGAACAAGACGCCCGCAGCAAAGAACTGCGCGAAAAATATGTGCTGATGATCACCAACATGTTCCGCCTCGCCGCCTACGATGTATTAGCCAACCAAAACGCAGAACAATTGGCCGCTAATGTAATGGCTATTGAAACCGCCATGGCTAAAGGATTCATGAGTCGTCATGACCTGCGCGATCCTTACAAAATGTTCAATAAAAAAGAAGTAAAAGAACTGGAAACACTTTTACCCGAATTTGACTTCACTACTTATTTTGCAGCCTTAGGTCTTTCGGAAGTAAGCTCTTTGAATATCGCTCAACCCGAGTATATCAAAACCGTAAATACCATTCTGAAAAGCACTAAGCCTGAAGACATCAAAGCCTACCTGGCTTGGAATACTATTCGTACAGCTTATTCTTATTTAAGTGATGAATTTGTGAACGAAGGTTTTAACTTTTATGGTAAAACCCTTTCAGGCCGCCAGGAACTACAACCCCGCTGGAAACGTGTAGTGAACAATGTGAATGGCGTGTTGGGTGAAGCTGTAGGACAAATCTATGTAGCCAAATATTTCCCTCCCCAATCAAAAGAAAACATGTTGAAATTGGTAGGAAATCTGCAAACAGCCTTGGGCGAACGCATACAAGCCGCTACCTGGATGGATAGCATTACCAAAACAAAAGCAATGGATAAACTCCATGCTTTCCGCGTGAAAATCGGATACCCCGATAAATGGCGCGACTATTCGGCTCTTGAGGTGAAAAATGATAGCTATTTTGCTAATATCCTCCGCTCAAACGAATTTGATATTGCTTTTGATTTGGCTAAAATTGACAAGCCCAAAGACGTAACCGAATGGGGTATGACACCTCAAACCGTAAATGCCTATTATAACCCTACCACCAATGAAATCTGTTTCCCCGCAGGTATTCTGCAGCCTCCTTTTTATTATGCTGACGCTGACAATGCTGTAAACTATGGCGCTATCGGAGTAGTTATAGGCCATGAAATGACCCACGGATTTGATGACCAGGGCCGTCAGTATGACCAAAACGGAAACCTCAAAGACTGGTGGCAACCCTCTGATGCCGAGAACTTCGACAAGCGAGCACAGGTATTGGTGGATTATTTTAACAACATTGAAGTAGCCCCCGGCGTTATGGCCGACGGTAAATTCTCCCTCGGTGAAAATATTGCCGATAACGGTGGCCTCCAGATCTCTTTCCAAGCTATGGAAAATGCTATAGCTAAAGGTGAAGTGAATAATACTAAAATGGATAATTTTACTCCTGAACAACGTTTCTTCCTGTCTTATGCACGTGTATGGGCCGGAAATATCCGTGCTGAGGAAATTCTCCGCCGCACCAAAATGGACGAACATTCCCTGGGTAAATGGCGTGTGAACGGCACCCTGCCCCACATTGAAAACTTTATTAAAGCCTTCAACGTACAACCCGGCAACGGCATGTACCTCCCCGAAGACCAACAAGCTAAAATTTGGTAAACTACCGGTTTGTATAAAAACCAAAGAGGCTGTTCAGAATTTTGAACAGCCTCTTTTACTTTGCATACTACCGTCTTAAATGGTACCGCCTATGCCGAATTTCTCTACTAACACATTCGTAACGTTAGGGGAGAGGAAGGCCGGGAGAGTGGGTCCGAGATGGATATTTTTCACGCCTAAGCTTAACAAGGCCAGCAACACAATCACAGCCTTTTGTTCATACCATGCTATATTATAAACAATAGGCAATTCATTGATATCTTTCAGGCCGAAAGCATCTTTCAGCGCCAGCGCTATCACCACCAATGAATAACTATCGTTGCATTGTCCCGCATCCAACACACGGGGAATACCGCCGATGTCGCCCAGCGGCAATTTGTTGTAGCGATATTTCGCACAACCTGCCGTAAGTATCACATTATCGTGCGGGAGGGCGGTGGCAAAATTACTGTAATATTCACGCGAGCGCATACGTCCGTCGCAACCGGCCATTACCACAAACTGTTTTATGGCGCCTGATTTTACTGCGTCAACCACCTTGTCCGCCAGAGCCAATACCTGATTATGTGCAAAGCCCCCAACAATCTCTCCGTGCTCAATAGCAGTGGGAGAGGTGCAGGTTTTAGCATGGGCAATGATGGCCGAAAAATCTTTCTTCTTGCCGGCTTCACGCACCGCTATATGCTTGGCCCCGGCAAGCCCGGCCGATCCTGTAGTGTAAATACGGCCGGTATAGCTCGCATCCTTTAAAGGCGGAACAATACAATTGGTAGTAAACAGTATGGGCCCGTTGAAGGTCTCAAACTCTTCACGCTGGCGCCACCATGCATTACCATAATTGCCTACAAAATGCTTGTATTTTTTAAATGCGGGATAATAATTAGCCGGTAACATCTCGCTGTGTGTGTAAATATCTATGCCCGCCTCTGCGCTTTGTTCCAGCAGCTCTTCAAAATCCTTCAGGTCATGGCCGCTCACCAAAATGCCCGGACGTGTTCCAACGCCAATATTTACCTTTGTAATTTCAGGGTTGCCATACGTTGAGGTGTTTGCCTTATCCAACAAAGCCATAGCTTTTACACCGCATTCACCTACTCCCAGTGTGAGGGCTATAAGTTCATCGGCGCTAATATCCGTTCTGCTCACTTCAGCCAGAGCGTTTTCTAAGATTTCAA
>JAVBSQ010000166.1:0-18948 GCA_031556695.1 Bacteroidales bacterium
GGAAAAAGAGGGAATGGAGAGCAGTATGTATAATAATACTGTTAAATAACAAAATAGACTCCTCTTCAGCGAATTAACTAAAATGCACATAGGTGTTAGGTTTAACCTAACAAAGATATAATAAATTGTTTAATAAGCAAAAAAACTTACACCTCGTAACTTAGCAACTTATTAATTAGCCTTTTATTTGTTCGAAGCCTTGCCCATATACGCCCATTACGTTACCAACGGAGAGGAAGGCATTACGATCAACGTCTTTAATGATATTAAAAATGATGTTTGATTCCGTTTTACGCGCAATTACCATCAACACTTTATTGTCTGATTTGGTATGCCAGCCTGTAACATTAATTACCGATACACCACGGCTCATTTCAGAGGTGATACGTTCGGCAATCTCTTCGTGTTGTTTGGAGAAGATAAAGAATTGCAGGGACTGTCGCGCTCCCGATAACCACTGGTCGATGGTATAGCCCACCAGGCCGACAGCAATATAACCATAAAGCACGGTAGCCAATTTTTTACCAATATTTGTTTCCGGCGATACAAAGAAAGAGCTGGCAATAATCACCATGTCAATAGAAAGAATAATTTTACCGGGTGAGATATTGCGATATTTACTAATCACTAAAGCAATAATATCCGTTCCACCGCTACTTCCTCCTTGCATAAATACCATGCCTATACCAGCCCCCGACAAGATACCTCCAATCATGGCTGCCAAGAGTTTCCCGTTCTCTATAGATATTTCATTAATAAATTCGGCCGGAATAATACGTGGGAATATGGCAAAAAAGAAAGACGTAAGTACTATTCCATAAACTGTTTTCGCACCAAAACCAGAACCCAGCACCTTGACAGCTAATAATAACAAAAATGTATTTACAATAAAGTAAGTATAAGCTACAGGAAAACCTGTTCCATATTCAATTAAAGCACCGATACCGCTGACACCACCTCCTACAAGGTGGTTAGGCATCAAAAAGACTGTCCAACCTATTACGTAGATGGCCAATCCAAAAGATATAATAACATAAGATTTTATTTCGCGTGCAAGGTTTTTTCCGTGTTTTTTAATTTTTTCCATTTTTTTGTTCCTGTTTTTATTTCTTCAAATCCATGTCCATATACTCCCATAACATTAGCTACGGAGATAAATGCTTTTGGATCTATTTCTTTAATCATTCTACAAAGCATAGTAGTTTCGTTCTTGCGAACCAAGGCTACTAAAACTTTTCCCTCTGACTTAGTCCACCAACCAACGGAGTCCAGCGCCGTTACACCACGTTTCATATCAATAGTAAGGCGGTCGGCTATAGCCTCATACATTTCGGAAAAAATCATAATTTGAACAGATTGTTTATTTCCGGAGATGACAAGGTCAATAACATAAGAGAAGGATACCATTTCGATATAGCCGTAGATCACATTCTCCAGGTTTTTGCCGGGGAGAAAGTAAATAGACCCTACGATGAACAAGTCGCAAATCATAAACACGCGTCCCGGTGAAGTGTTATGGTATTTGGAAAGGATTAGCGCCACGATATCAGTACCACCGGTACTTCCGCCCTGCATAAATACTATTCCTATACCAATACCACTGAGTGAACCACCAATAATAGAATTGAGAAGGGTGTCACTTATTTCAGTTCTCCAGGTAATAATTTCGGGAAGAAATTGGAATAAGAGGGTGGACATTCCTATGCCGAATATTGTTTTAATGCCGAATTTATTACCCATGATAATAAATCCGATAATCAACAAACAGGTATTAATAGAGAGGTAGGTGTAACTTATCGGTATACCTGTGGCATAGTAGGTGACGGAGGCTAGGCCGATAACGCCACCGCCGGCAATTTCTTGCGGTATGAGAAAGGCTATCCATGCAAAGGTAAAAATGAGCAAGCCGAAAGTCATAGTTAAATATGACTTCACTTCTTCCCAAAGATTTATTTTTCCAATCATATAACGATATTAATAATTTTTCCGTGTACTACTACTATTTTTTTCGGCACATTGCCGGCTAAATGTTTTTGTGTTTGTTCATCAGCCAGTACCGCTTTCTCTACATCGGCTACAGATAATGACAATTCCAATTCTTTTTTGAAGCGTAATTTTCCATTAAAAGAGACAGGGTATTCAAAACTGCTTTCTACGATACAGGCGGCATCATATACAGGGAAGGCAGCATTGGCTATACTGTCTTTATTTCCGAGTTGTTGCCATAACTCTTCTGCAATGTGTGGAGCAAAGGGAGAAAGCAATATGGCCATAGGTTCGAGTATGGCACGTTTGTTGCATTTCAACTCTCCGAGTTCATTCACACTAATCATGAAGGCGCTCACAGAGGTATTGAAAGAGAAATCTTCCACATCAGCCTGCACTTTTTTAATTAGTTTGTGTAACACTTTTAATTCTTTAGTTTCGGGCTTTTCGTCTGATACAGCAAAACCATCTTTACTATAGAACAAGCGCCAAAACTTACGAAGGAAACGATGTACACCGTCAATACCGTTCATGTCCCAAGGCTTTGACTGTTCAAGAGGGCCGAGGAACATCTCATATACACGCAATGTGTCGGCGCCATATTGCTCGCACACCATATCAGGGTTTACCACATTGAACATAGACTTGCTCATTTTCTCCACTGCCCAGCCGCAAATATATTCACCATCTTCCAAAATAAATTCGGCATTAGCGTAGTCAGGCATCCAGGCACGGAAACGATCAAGGTCCAAACGGTCGTTGCTGACAATGTTTACATCAACGTGTAATTCCTGCGTTTCATATTGGTCTTTTAATCCGAGGGAAACAAATTTATTGCTGTTTTTTATACGATAAACAAAGTTTGAACGGCCTTGTATCATGCCTTGGTTGATGAGCTTCTTGAAAGGTTCGTCTTCGCAAATCTCTTTGATATCAAACAAAAATTTATTCCAAAAACGGGAATAAATCAGATGACCGGTGGCGTGCTCGGTGCCACCGATATAAAGGTCTACGTTGCGCCAATATTCATTAGCCTCCTTGCTCACCAATGCTTTGTCGTTACGGGGATCCATGTAACGCAGGTAATAGGCGCTGGAACCGGCAAATCCGGGCATGGTACTTTTTTCTATGGGATAGCCTTCATATTCCCAGTTTTTAGCACGTCCCAAGGGTGGTTCACCGGTTTCGGTAGGAAGAAACTTGTCCACTTCAGGAAGTTCCAAAGGCAATTTATCTACAGGCATGGGAGTGGCTATGCCGTCTTTATAGTATATGGGGAAAGGTTCACCCCAGTAGCGCTGGCGACTAAAGATCGCGTCACGCAGGCGATAGTTCACTTTGCGCAAACCAATACCTCGAGACTCCACTTCTTCAATGGCTTTTACAATAGCTTCTTTCACGCTTAGTCCGTTTAGGAAGCCGGAGTTGCACATAATGCCATCTTTGGCATCAAAGCTCTCTGTAGTCACATCACAACCTTCAATAAGGGGACGAATTTCAAGGTTGAATTGTTTGGCGAAAGCGTAGTCGCGACTATCATGTGCAGGCACTGCCATAATAGCGCCGGTACCATAACCAACCAGTACATAGTCTCCAACCCACACCGGTACTTCCTCGTTAGTCAGGGGATTCACGGCATAGCTTCCGGTAAATACGCCGGTCACTTTTTTTGTTTCTGCCTTGCGTTCCAGTTCGGTACGTCCTTTCACATAAGTGAGATATTCATCTACAGCCTTGCGCTGTTCAGGGGTAGTTAGTTTGTCTACCCATTCACTTTCAGGCGCCAATACCATGAAAGTAACACCGAACAAGGTATCAGCCCTTGTGGTAAATACTGTAATCTTATGTTTATCTTTTCCGGCAACGAAATCCATCTCCGCCCCTACACTCTTTCCAATCCAGTTGCGCTGCATTTCCTTGAGGCTTTCCGTCCAGTCAAGATTATCCAAACCATTTAACAAACGTTCGGCGTAAGCAGAGACACGGAGCGACCATTGTTTCATCAGGCGACGCTCCACGGGATGCCCGCCGCGCACGGAGAGTCCGTTCACTACTTCGTCATTAGCCAGCACAGTACCTAAGGCAGCGCACCAGTTAACATAGCTATCGGAGAGGTAAGCTATACGGTAGTTCATCAACTCTGCTTCTTTTTCTGCAGCAGACAAGGCGTTCCATTTGGCATTGACCTCAAACTTTTTTACCAGTTCGCTGATAGGTTCTGCTTTGTCGGTTTCCGGATTATACCAGTGGTTGAACATTTCGAGGAAGGCCCACTGTGTCCACTTATAGTAATCGGGGGCGCAGGTAACGACCTCACGATCCCAGTCGAATGAAAATCCTATTTTATCGAGTTGTTCACGGTAACGTTTAATATTTTGGCGGGTGGTTATATCGGGGTGCTGTCCCGTTTGTATGGCATATTGCTCGGCGGGAAGACCGAAGGCATCATAACCCATGGGGTGAAGCACATTGTAGCCTTTTAGCCGCATAAAACGACTGTATATATCACTGGCAATATAACCCAGGGGGTGTCCCACGTGCAAACCTGCACCGGAGGGATAAGGGAACATATCCAGCACATAAAATTTGGGACGGTCGCCGGCTGTTTTCACCTGAAATGTTTTGTGCTCAGCCCAATATTGCTGCCATTTTTTTTCAATATCCGAGAAGTTATACTCCATAAAAATTTCTGAATTAACCGACAAATTTAATGATTTTTTGCCAAAAATCATAAAGTAATGTATATTTGTGGCCATGATTACATTACCTTCAACTTTTGAAGACCGTATGCGGTTGATACTCGGCGATGAGTATGGTGCTTTTTATGCTGCCCTGCAGGAGGAGCCACCGGTAAGCATACGATATAATCGGGAGAAGGAAGTATCTATGCCACAAGACAATGTTGTTCCGTGGTGTAATGCTGCGAAATATTTGCCGGAACGGCCGGTGTTTACCCTTGACCCTCTATTGCATGGGGGTGTTTATTATGTGCAGGAGGCTTCTTCTATGTTTATGGAACAGGTTGTAGCACAGTTACCCAAGGATAAGCCTTTGCGGGCATTGGATTTATGCGCCGCACCCGGAGGAAAATCTACGCACTTAGCTAACTGTTTACCCGAAAACAGTTTATTGGTAAGTAACGAAGTAGTACGCAACAGGGTGAATATATTGTCGGAAAACATGACGAAATGGGGTAATCCCAATGTGGTGGTAAGTCATAATGACCCTAAGGATTTTACCGGCCTCTCCTCTTTTTTTGATGTTATAGTGATTGATGCACCTTGCTCCGGCGAAGGTATGTTCCGTAAAGACCCGCAGGCTATAGAAGAGTGGAGTGAAAATAATGTAAAATTATGTGTTGAACGCCAACGCCGTATTATTGGTGATGCATGGGAGGCTTTATGTGAAGAGGGCTGGTTGGTGTATAGCACCTGCACCTATAACCGTGAAGAGAACGAAGAGAATGTACAGTGGATTATGAAAGAGTTGGGCGCAGAGCATATAGGCATTCCCTTACAGGGTAGTTGGGGAGTTACGGAGAGTGATTATGGCTACCGGTTTTATCCGCACAGGACAAAAGGCGAGGGGTTTTTCATTAGTGTATTACGAAAGAAGTCAGGGATAAATGGGCATTATCGTTCGTCATCAAAAGCGACTCATCTACAGATTGTAAAAAATGCACCGTCATGGCTTTCCGGCGATTTTGTAATAGTACAACAAGATGTTTTTTTACAGGCACGACCAACTCTATGGATGAATGAGATGGAACGGTTAAAACAGTCATTGCGTGTTGTGCAGACAGGCATACCCTTTGGGGAAATAAAAGGCAAAGATATTGTTCCGCATACGGCATTGGCACTGTCCACAGGATTAAAAGCTGACAGTTTTCCGACAGAACAAGTTAGTGCAGACGATGCCTTACATTTTCTACATCGTGATGCGATAAAGCTACAAAGCAAGGAGAACGGCTACCACCTGATAAGCTGCCAAAATCACCCGCTAGGCTTCGTCAAGAACCTTGGGACTCGCTGCAATAATCTTTACCCTAACCACTGGCGAATACGAATGGATATTTTGTAGTCCCGTTTTTTTTCTCTACCTTCGCCTCTATTAAATTCTCTATATATGGAAACAAACTACACTCAAAACATTAACGAAATAGTTTTGTTGGAGCTGCTACGAAAAATGTGGAATGGCTTTACCAAGGTACTTGGAAGTGTTATCATCTTTTTAATTAAGAAGTCTTTGTGGTTGGGGCTTTTTGTGGTTATAGGTATAGCAATATCAGTAATTGCTCACAAAACAGCACCTCGGACCTATACTTCAACAATGACGGTACGCACCAATGTGCTTGATAATGCTTTTATGATTAGCTACGTGCAAGAGCTAGGGCAAATTGAAGACACTCTTGTGCGTGCAAAAACATTGCATATCCCCGACACCAGTGCAAAATATATTGCCAGCATAGATGCCTTTTATGGCATTGACTCTGATGGTGACGGTGCAACAGATTATATTGACTTTAAGCGTCAATTCAAATTTAATCCTAAGGAAGGTGAACCCCGAAAAGTATCCAAAATATTTTATGTGCAGGTAACCGTAGTCGATGAAAGTGTCTTTAGTTTTATTGGTAAAGGGTTAACACAAGCGCTCAACACCAATCACTATATTGTAGAGCACAACACCATACGGTTACAACAACTCCGCGCCCGTTTAGACGAGGTCAACCGTCAGCTTATAATGCTGGATAGTGTACAACGGACGGATTATTTCAAAAACCCCAAAGAGGCCAAAGCGTCATCAGGACAATTATTGATGATGAATGAAAAAGACAGACAGTTGTACCATAATGAAATTTTAAATCTATACGGTAGTAAACAAGGGTTAGAGGAGGCTTTAGCTGAATATAATCAAGCTCCCATTACAGTAATTCGCGACTTCTCTTCCACATCTGTAGCAGACAATCCTATTACCAAATATTTAAAATTTTGGGTACCCCTCTTCTTTGTTCTCGGATTGGTATTCATTACTCTCCGCCATTATTGGAAGAGAATATGGACATTGATTGTACAAAAATAAATTAGGAGGCTGGTAATCTTTTTACCAGCTCTTCAGCCAATGATAAGAATGCAGCTCCGGCTGCATTTTTTTGTAGTGCTATGGGCCGGCCCTCATCTCCACCTTCCCTGATACTTTGTACAATGGGTATTTGTGCCAATAAAGGCAGGTTTAGTTTTTGAGCCAACTGCAAACAACCTTCCTTACCAAAGATATAATATTTATTTTCCGGTAATTCTTCAGGCGTGAACCAGGCCATATTTTCTACCAAGCCTAATACGGGCACATTAACTTTGGGGTTCAAAAACATATTTACACCTTTCACCACATCGGCTAAGGCTACGGCTTGCGGTGTGCTTACTACCACTGCGCCGGAGAGCTTCAGGTCATTAATGATGCTCACGTGGATATCACCGGTGCCGGGAGGAAGATCTATCAAGAGATAATCCAACTCCCCCCAATTGACCTGGGATATAATTTGTTTAAGGGCATTGGTAGCCATAGGGCCACGCCATATCAAAGGCTGTTCTGGAGCGACAAAATAACCTACCGACATCCATTTCACGCCATAACGAACTGCGGGACTTATGGTTTCTTTTCCATCAAGCATTTCCATAGCCGGTTGAAAACCTTCGGTACCGGTCATTTTTGGTACTGAAGGGCCATAAATATCCGCGTCGGCAAGCCCAACCTTGAAGCCCTGTTGGGCTAAGGCTACTGCGAGGTTTACTGAGACTGTTGATTTACCCACCCCCCCTTTTCCGGAGGCTACGGCTACAAGGTGGCGTACTTTTGATAAGCCGTTAACCATTTCTGCTTGTTGGGGTGTATGCGCAGGCTTAGGCTTGCTATATTGCAAGTCTTTATAAGATGTTGATGACATAATAAAAGCAGGTATTGTTTATTCTTCTTCGAGACTGTTCACGCTTTTGATAATACCACGTTTAGAAGCACGAATAAAGGTCAGAATAATATCACGTTCGGCACTTGCAGGGAAGTCTGCTTCCACCTTGTTACAAGCGTCGCTAACATTCAAGCCGCTACCATAAATTGTTTTGTAGATATTGCTGATTTCTGTAATTTTATCATTGCTGAATCCGCGACGGCGCAAGCCTATGATATTAAGACCGCCAAAAGCTAAGGGACGGCGACCGGCCAAAGCATAAGGAGGAACATCTTTACTGAACATAGAACCACCGGAGATCATAGCATGAGCACCAATACGGGTAAATTGGTGCGCTCCCGACGAACCGCCGATAATAGCATTGTCGTCTACTTCCACCTCACCGGCTAAGCCTACATAACTTGCCAGAATAACATTATCACCTACGCGACAATCATGTGCTACATGAACATAAGACATCAACAAGCAGTTGCTTCCTACTTTTGTCAAATGCTTTCCACTGGAGGCGGTACCACGGTTTACGGTCACATATTCACGCAGAGTTGTATTATCTCCCACTTCTACCCAAGTTTCTTCGTTATCGAATTTAAGGTCTTGGGGTACGGCGCCAATTACGGCACCGGGGAATATTTTACAGTTCTTACCAATTTTTACATAGTCGAAAATAGTAACATTAGGGCCTATCCAAGTACCTTCGCCTATTTCTACGTTTTTAGCAATCGAAGTAAAAGGTTCGATGGTAACGTTAGCGCCTATGCGCGCTTCGGGGTGTATGTTGGTTAAACTCATATAGAAAATTTATTATTTTGTTTTTACTACTTGTGCTGTTAATTCACCTTCGCAGGTTAAAGTATCGCCCACAAATGCTTGTCCCAGCATATTCACTATACCGCGACGAATAGGTTCGGTCAGCGTAAGTTTAAAAATCAAGGTGTCACCGGGGACTACTTTCTTTTTAAATTTCACGTTATTTATTTTGAGGAAATAAGTAGAATAATCTTCGGGGTTATCCACAAAACCCAAGACCAAAATACCTCCCACCTGTGCCATGGCTTCAATCTGAAGTACGCCGGGCATCACAGGCTCATCAGGAAAATGTCCGACAAAGAAAGGTTCATTCATGGTGACATTTTTCACACCTACCACATAGTTTTCGGTGCGGGTAATAATTTTATCGACTAAAAGGAAGGGAGGACGATGGGGCAACATCTTCTTTATGTCGTTGATGTCATATACAGGCTGGGCGTTAGGATCATAGGCAGGAACTGCCGGTTTTTGCAGTTCTTTCTTTGCTATTTTGCGCAACATACGCGCCACTTCGGTGTTAATTTGGTGGCCGGGTTTATTGGCTATAACCTTGCCCTTAATGGGAAAGCCTACCAATGAAAGATCGCCTACCAGGTCGAGCAATTTGTGACGTGCCACCTCATTCATGAAGCGCAACTCAAGATGATTCAAGTAACCTTCAGGAGCACGCTCCACTGTGGGCTTATTAAAGATAGACGATAAATGGTTTAGCTCTTCCTGAGGCATGGGTTTTTCCACTATCACAATGGCATTATCAAGGTCACCTCCTTTAATGAGATTATTTTTCAACAGTGGTTCGAGCTCATGCAGGAAAACGAAGGTACGGCAGGGAGCAACCTCTGTTGCAAATTCAGAGATGTCATTCAAGCGGGCATATTGATTGCCTACTACTTTTGAGTTGAAGTCAATCATCACTTCCATACTCAATTTATCATCGGGCAGAAGGATTATTTCTTTTCCGGAGGCTTCATCACGGTAAACAAATTTCTCTTTGATTTCAAAGTACCAGCGATCTTCTTCTTGTTCCTGTATACCTACTTTTGCAATACCTTCCACGTAAGCACGGGCGCTACCGTCCATGATAGGGGCTTCAGGAGCATTCACTTTAATGAGCACATTGTCTACACCCAAGCCTGTCAATGAAGCCAGTACATGTTCTATAGTGCTTATTTTAATGCCATTTTTTTCTAATGTTGTGCCGCGAGAAGTAGCGGTAACGTTATCAGCAATGGCTTCTATAATGGGTTGTTCCGGTAAATCTACGCGTTGAAATTTTACTCCGTGGTTAGCAGCCGCCGGCTCAATAGTCATTTCTACCTGAAGGCCGGTGTGTAAACCACGGCCGGTGAAAGTAAGATTTGATTTGAGCGTTTGTTGTTTCTGTTGCATTCAATTAATGGTTTAATTCTTTTCGTTTTAACGCGCAAAGATAGGCATTTTTTCTGAAATCTTATTTTTTCTCCAAATCCTCCATTCTACGTTTAATATCAGGAAGATAACGGAATACAACATAGGATTTAAAAAACTCACGGGCATTCAACGCCGGAGTTCCGATAACACTTTCTCCTTCTTTTTTAATACTGGAATTTATACCGCATTGTGCGCCGGCCATTACCTTGTCGGCTATGATAAGGTGGCCCGACACGCCCACCTGTCCGGCAAACATACAGGTTTTACCAATTTTTGTAGATCCGGCAACGCCGGTTTGGGCTGCCATTACAGTATTCTCACCAATTTCCACATTATGGGCTATTTGAATGAGATTGTCTAGTTTTACCCCTTTACGAATAATGGTAGAGTCCATAGTTGCACGGTCAACTACGGTATTAGCGCCTATTTCTACATTATCTTCAATCACTACATTTCCCATCTGCGGAATTTTTTTGTAGGTGCCATCGGCTGAGGGGGCAAAGCCAAAGCCGTCAGATCCAATTACAGCATTGGCATGGATAGTGCAGTTATTGCCTATTTTGCAGCCTTGATAGATGCGTACGCCGGGGTAAATGATGCAATTGTCACCAATGCTTACTCCTTCGGCTACATAAACATGTGGAAAAATTTTGGTATTGTTCCCGATAGTTGTATGTCCACCAATGTACGCAAAGGGAGCTACCCAAACACCTTTTCCCAGCTTAGCACGCCAGGATATACGGGCGCGCCATGAGCGGCCTTTTTTATTGAATGTTTGCATGGAGTTGTATAATTCCAACACCGCGGCTATGGCCTGGTAAGCATCGTCCACGCGAATAATGGTAGGCGTTATGGGTTCTTTCAGCTCAAAATTGCGGTTGAGCAATATGATGGAAGCCTTGGTAGTATACAGAAATTGTTCATATTTCGGGTTGGCCAAAAAGCATAAGGTGCCGGGGCGGCCTTGCTCTATACGGGCAGCGGTAGATACTGATACTTCAGGATTTCCTTCTATGTCTCCTTTTAAATAGTTGGCCAGGGCTTGGGCTGTCAATTGCATATTAATTATGAGTTATGAGTTATGATTTTTGGGGTAGCAGAGGTAATATTTTTTTGTGGTGGAGGAGAAGGCTTGTGCACTAAGCATGTCGGAGGCTTCATAGATATCTCGCAGATGATGATCACCATAACGAATATTAATTTTTTCGGTACCCCCGTCATAACCCTTATTCGCAATTTCTTCTGTCCACAGCAGTTGGTCAATCTCTTCCGGAGCGATTGTGGTTTCTTGCAAGAGTTGTGCTTTTACGTCTGAAATATGTTGTGAGGTAAAAGGTTGGTCGCTCATTTCTATCTTTGGAAGGTGGCGCCGGTAGAGCATTTTAGACAATAAGGAGAGCATCTTATCCGGGTGTGTGGTCCATGCTTTAACGGCGCAATCGATATCACTATCATCGAGCAAAGCGAATAAATCCAAGGCTTTGCCGGTTTCAAAATCGCTCAGTGCAGGTGATTCTTTGAGGAAGTAGTTTAAGGCCGGAGAGGCAAACAACTCTTCACCGCCACGTGCCAAGGCCTTTGCCCTGCGCAGTATTTGCAACAAAAGACGGTCGGCTGCCAAGACTGTTTTATGCAAGTATACCTGCCAGTACATCAGTCGTCGCGAGATCAAGAATTTCTCAATTGAATAAATACCTTTTGATTCTACTACGAGTTCATCATTTTCTATGTCAAGCATTTTAATAATACGCTCAAGTCCTATCATTCCTTCGGCTACGCCGGAGAAGAAACTGTCGCGACAAAGGTAGTCCAAACGATCAACGTCCAGTTGTCCCGACAAGAGTTGATGTAAAAATTTCTTTTTATAGGTTCCTTCAAATATTTGAATAGCCATATCCAGCTTTCCTCCCAGCTCTCTGTTCAACTGCTTCATAAAAAGCAATGAAAGCTGTTCATGGTGAACCTTCTCCACAATAGCATTTTCCAATGTGTGACTGAAAGGGCCGTGGCCTATGTCGTGCAGCAATATAGCACAAGCGGCAGCTTCCATTTCGTCAAGCGTAATCTCATGCCCTTTGGAGCGAAGGGAGAGAATGGCTTCTTTCATCAGGTGCATGGCGCCCAAAGCGTGACCGAAGCGTGAATGGCAGGCTCCCGGATATACGAGGTAACTCAATCCCAACTGCTTTATACCTCGAAGGCGTTGCAAGTATGGGTGCTCCAAAAGTAAGTAGGGTAATCCGGCAGGTATATCAATAAACCCGTGTATAGGGTCATTAATGATTTTCTTTTTTGCTATCATAAGGTGCCAAAGATACGATTTTTTAAAAAAACTGTGCGTTTTTAAGGGAAAAATTTGCAGTTTCGAAAAAAAAGAGTACCTTTGTATCAGATTTTTAGCAGGAAAGGGGACTCGAAGTCCCCTTCTTTAATATTATAAAGATGATTAAATCAGCTGACATACAGAAAATTGTAGAAAATCACATAGCCAACACCAATCTTTTTTTGGTGGGGGTAAAGGTGAGCACGGACAATTGCATCGAGGTGCTGGTTGACAGCCCGGAAGGGCTTGACCTTGACCGCTGTGTAGAGATTAGTCGCGCTATTGAAAGTATGCTTGACCGGGAGATAGAAGATTTTGAACTTACAGTTTCATCTGCAGGCTTAGACCTTCCTTTTCAGGTATTACCGCAATATCTCAAGTATGTGGGTAAGGAAGTGGAAGTTGTTTTAAAAAACGGTCAAAAATTGAAGGCTACACTTACGGCTGCCGGTGAACAGGGAATCACCTTGGAATATGCAGTGATGAAAAAAGAAGAAGGAGCAAAACGTAAGAAGCCGTTTATTGAAACGGCAACCTATACTTTTAACGATATCAAATCAACAAAACCCGTAATAAATTTTTAAAGTCAAAATAACAAAATGGAAGGTTTAAATTTAATAAGCACTTTTGCAGAATTTAAAGAGTTGAAAAACATCGACCGCCCAACAATGATGAGCGTTCTAGAAGACGTATTCCGCAGCTTGCTTATCAGAATGTACGGCAGTGCAGATAACTTCAATATCATTATTAATATCGACAAGGGTGACTTCGAAATATGGCACAATCGCACGGTGGTGGAGTTTGTAGAAGATCCCCAGTCGCAAATTTCATTGAAAGATGCTAAAAAAATTGATAGCGACTATGAATTAGACGAAGAGGTGTCGGAAGAGGTAAAGCTGGACAGTTTTGGCCGCCGTGGTATTTTAGCACTCCGCCAAAATTTGGCCGGTCGTATCATGGATATAGAGAAAGCCAACTTGTTCAACAAATATAAAGAGCGTGTAGGCGAAGTTATAGTAGGCGAAGTATATCAGGCCTGGAAAAAAGAAGTACTGGTAATTGACGATGAAGGAAACGAGTTGTTGTTACCTAAAACCGAACAGATACCTTCTGACTTTTTCCGTAAAGGCGATACCGTTCGTGCCGTAGTAGCCAAGGTAGAAATGAGAAATAATAATCCGGTAATTATTCTTTCACGTACAGCCAATACCTTCCTTCAACGTTTATTTGAACAGGAAGTTCCTGAAATTTTTGACGGTTTGATTACTATCAAGAAGATTGTACGCCAGCCGGGTGAACGCGCCAAGGTAGCCGTTGAGTCCTACGATGACCGCATTGACCCTGTGGGCGCTTGTGTGGGTGTAAAGGGATCACGTATACACGGCATTGTACGGGAATTGCGCAATGAGAATATCGATATTATTAATTACACCAATAACGTACAACTGTTAGTGCAACGCGCCTTGAGTCCGGCTAAGGTATCTTCCGTAAAAATACATGAAGACACCAAGCGTATAGGTGTGTTTTTAAAACCTGCTGAAGTATCGTCTGCCATCGGTAAAGGTGGTTTGAACATCAAATTGGCCGGACAATTGGTAGGTTATGAAATTGATGTATATCGTGAAATTGACGAGGAAGAGGAAGACGTTCGTCTAGATGATTTCGGTGATGAGATTGAAAAATGGGTAATTGATGCTCTCAAAGGCATTGGTTGCGATACGGCTAAGAGTGTTCTTTCGATTAGCCCTGCCGATTTAATGAAACGTGCCGACCTTGAGGAGGAGACTGTGAATGATGTATTGAAAGTGCTGAAAGCTGAATTTGAAGAGTAATAAAAAAGGATAAATAATGAGTAGTGAAACAATCAGGATAAGTAAGGTTGTTAAGGAGCTGAATATCGGTATCAGTACCTTGGTAGAGTTTCTTAAAAAGAAGGGCTTTGAAGTAGAGTCCTCGCCTAACGCCAAAATTTCTTCGGAAGAATACAATCTTGCGCTGAAGGAATTTGGTAAGGAATTGACACTAAAAGAAGAATCAAAAAAGGTTATTCTAAAGGTGAAAGATAAACCCGAAACTATCTCTATTGAAGATATCAAAGAAAAAGGTAAGAGCGAGGAGGAAGATGAAGAGCTGCTTATTAAAAGCATGCAGGTAGAACGCCCCGTTGTGAAGGTGAAAGTGGTGGATAAGATTGAATTGGAACAACCGAAAAAGGAAAAAGAAAAAGTGGAAGAGCCTGCCCCCGCACCCTCTCCTGCACCTATTGTGGTGGAAGAGGCAGTACCTGTTGTGGTGGAAACCATAGTTGCTGAGGAAGCACCTAAGGTAGAAGAATTGGTAAGCAAAGTGAAAATTATTGATAAAATTGACCTTGACACACTGAATACCAAAACGCGCCCCGATAAGAAAGCAAAAGTCAAGGTTGAAGAAAAACCAAAAGAAAAAGTAGAAGAAAAGCCCAAAGCTAAAGTGGAAGAGGTTATTGAAAAGGTTGCCCCTGTTGTTGTAGAAACCGTACAACCTGAACCTGAACCTGAACCGATAGCTGTTATTGAGCATATCGAAACACGTATTGAGAAACTTACCGGGCCTAAGATTGTGGAAGGACAAAAAATTGACCTTTCTCAATTTGAGAAGAAGAAAACAGAAAGCCAGGCTGACCGCAACAAGAAAAAACGTGAGCGCATTAAGCCTACCGGAAAAGAGCGTGTTAACGTACAAAATGACAAACAAAAATCTGCCGGCGATAAGCCGCAAGGCCAAGGGAACAAAGGTGGTAAGACTCCTTTCAAACCTGTACATAAAGAGGTAGATGAAGATGCTGTGCAACGTCAAATTAAAGAGACATACGCACGCATGGTGGAAGGCAAGGGGAAAACAAAAAGTTCAAAATACCGTCGTGAGAAACGCGACATGGTTAGTCAGCGTATCACCGAGGAGCAAGAGATCACTGAACAACAAAGCTCAGTGCTTCAACTCACCGAGTTTGTTACGGTGAATGAGTTGGCCAATATGATGGACGTACCGGCAATCAAGGTTATTGAAGCTTGTATGAATCTTGGTTTGATGGTGTCCATTAACCAGCGTCTAGACGCTGAAGCGCTGGTAGTAGTGGCTGAAGAGTTCGGTTTCACAGTTGATTTTGTGAGTGCCGACATTCAAGATGCTGTTGCTTCGGAAGAAGATGCTCCTGAAGATTTACTGCCCCGCTCTCCAATTATCACGGTAATGGGACACGTGGACCACGGTAAAACTTCATTGCTAGACTATATTCGTAAAGCCAATGTTATAGCCGGTGAGGCTGGTGGCATCACCCAGCATATCGGTGCTTATAGTGTGAAAATGCCTAACGGCAGACATATTACTTTCCTTGACACGCCCGGCCACGAGGCCTTTACAGCGATGCGTGCCCGTGGTGCTAAAATTACAGACGTTGCTATTATCATCATTGCGGCTGACGACGCGGTGATGCCCCAAACTACTGAGGCAATCAACCATGCAGTGGCTGCTAATGTGCCAATGGTATTTGCCATTAACAAGGTGGACAAACCGGGTGCTAATCCTGAAAAAATACGTGAGCAACTAGCCAATATGAATTTCCTTGTGGAAGACTGGGGTGGAAAATACCAGTGCCAGGAGATTTCAGCCAAACAGGGCATGAATGTAGATAAGCTTTTAGAGAAAGTATTACTTGAAGCAGAGATGCTCGACCTCAAAGCTAATCCGAATAAGAATGCTGTAGGTTCGGTAATTGAATCGTCTCTAGATAAAGGACGCGGTTACGTAACCACCATATTGGTACAAAGCGGCACCTTACGTGTTGGCGATGTACTGTTGAGCGGTAGTTATACCGGTCGCGTAAAAGCCATGTTCAACGAGCGTGGCCAACGTATTGAAGAGGCCGGCCCTTCCGTACCCGTGTTGGTACTGGGCCTCAACGGAGCTCCTGCCGCCGGTGAAACATTCAATGTGATGAGTGATGAAAAAGAAGCGAAAGATATTGCCAATAAGCGTGAACAATTGTTACGTATGCAAGGCATCAAGGCGAAGAAACATATCACCTTGGAAGAGATTGGTCGCCGTAT
This sequence comes from Bacteroidales bacterium, assembly GCA_031556695.1. Lineage (GTDB taxonomy): Bacteria > Bacteroidota > Bacteroidia > Bacteroidales > UBA932 > UBA932. The sequence goes on from JAVBSQ010000166.1 coordinate 16,574, forward strand.
AGCTATCGGTAATTTCAAAGAGCTGAATGTAATTGTGAAAGGTGATGTTGACGGTTCTATTGAAGCCTTGTCCGACTCACTATTGAAACTCTCTAATGAAGAAGTACATGTTAATGTAATCCACAAAGCTGTGGGTGCGGTTTCAGAGTCCGATGTATTATTAGCCGCAGCATCCAACGCTATTATAATAGCCTTCCAGGTACGCCCCAGTGCCAGTGCGCGCAAGCTGGCTGAGCAGGAAGAAATAGAAATTCGCCTCTACTCTATCATCTACGATGCCATCAACGAGGTAAAAGATGGTATTGAGGGTATGTTAGCGCCGGAACAGAAAGAAGAGATTACAGCCACTGTGGAAGTACGTGAGGTCTTCAAAATTACGAAGGTGGGTAGCGTAGCCGGTTGTATGGTGAAAGACGGTAAAATTACCCGTAATTCCAAGATACGCCTGATCCGTGATGGTATAGTTACCTACACCGGTGTACTCGGTTCACTGAAACGTTTTAAAGATGATGTGAAAGAAGTGTCTAGTGGTTATGATTGCGGTTTGAATATCGACAAGTATAACGATATTCAAATAGGTGATATCATTGAATCTTATGAAATAGTGGAAGTGAAACGGAAGTTATAAAAGACAAGGGGCGGAAAATTTTCCGCCTCTATTTATTCTACAACAAACACATCTTCATCCAGCTTGTGAAAGCCGTAGTGTTCGCGGGCAAATTTTTCCAAACTATCATTATTGGAGCGCAATTGTTGTAAGCTTTGTTCCGTACTTTTCAATTGCTTTTGGTAATATTGTTTCTCTGCTTTCATGCGCCGAATTTCCATGCGACTATTCACCCAGTCGATAAGGTTACTCTTATCAAACACGGTTATCCACAACACGAATACCAATGTGGTAATAATGTATTTATTTTTGAGAAATCCGGGAATTTTAGATTTTATTTGATGCCAGGTTACCATTGGTTATAGTGTATTTTTTCGGGGTTCCATTTATCTCTTACACTATCTTCGCGGGCAGGGTAGCCCAAAGGAATAACGCTTAGGGGAATGATTTCAGCAGGAATACCGGGCACCGCTTCACGTAATATTTTCATGCGTTCATCATAGGGAAAAGAGGCTGTCCACACAGCACCCAAACCCATAGCTTCTGCAGCCAGGAGGATATTTTCAGTGGCGGCGGAACAGTCGGCCACCCAGTTGAGCTGCGACTCCCCCGGATATTTATCGGGCACCCCGCATACCACAATGGCAGCAGCAGCTTGCAGGAGCATACGGCCGGTAGGTATACGTTCTCCAATATAATTCAATTTTTCACGATCGGTGACTACAATAAATTCCCACCCTTGCTGATTTTTAGCAGAAGGGGCTGCCATAGCGGCTTTTAAGAGGGTTTCTATTTGTTCATTGGTAAGAGGCACATCGGTAAAATGACGCACACTTTTTCGTCCTGCTATAGTTTTGAGGGTTGTGTTTTCCATGAACAAATAGTATTTATTTATGCAAATATACAAAAAAATACGTATTTTTGTTCTACCTTAAGAATGAACCCTATGAAATTAGAGAAACTATTTGCCTATAAGCCAACCCTCTCGCAGGCATGGATATTATTATTGTTGGCTTGTGTATGCCAGCTACCCGGCGGAGTAGTTGGTTTGGTGATCAAATCTATTGCCGGCCCCGGTGGGGAGTCATGGGGTAATTTTGTAGGATATATCGCTTCTTTTGCTTTATTGGCCTTGATTGTGGTGCGTATGGGCAAGGATCAGGGAGGAACAAATCCACCTCTTTCCACCGGCATAAAACCCACCCCTCTCCTACTTTTTTTGTTATTTGTTTTAATGCCCTTGGTAGGCATATTTATAGAACCATTGACAATGTTTATACCCATGCCGGATTTTGTAAAGTTGGCATTTGAACAAATGTTTGGTGATAAGAGTGTAGCTGTGTTTTTAATGGCTGTAGTAGCGGCTCCTATTTGTGAGGAGTGGCTTTGTCGCGGTGTTATCCTAAATGGTTTACTAAAGCATGTTAGTCCCACGAAAGCCGTTATTCATTCGGCCTTGATTTTTGCCATTCTGCACCTCAACCCATGGCAGATGATACCGGCCTTTTGCATAGGCTTACTTATAGGTTGGGTATATTACCGCACCCATTCGCTGGGACTGTGTATGTTTATGCATGCGGTGAATAACGGCATCGCCTTTTTAATGCTTTATCTTTTCCCTGATAGCGGTATGGACACCTCACTGTACGATATTACAGGAAATTATTATCTGCCTATTTATTTCGGGGCACTGATGTTAGCGGCCGTGATTGGGTATTTTTTATACAAAACACTGCATATAAAGGTACAGATTTTATAGCATTTTCAA
>JAVBSQ010000013.1:0-7519 GCA_031556695.1 Bacteroidales bacterium
ATTACTATTCTTTTTAACTTCACATGGGGACACAACATCATGTTCCACCGAATGCTTGTACCTTTAGCTTTCCCTATTCCTGAAAGCATGAGCTACGACTGGCAAATAGGCATAGTGGCTTTAAATTATGGCCGCATAAAATATATTGATCAAATACTGGTGAAACATCGAAAACATGATGGCAATGTTACAGGTCAAGGATCAAAAAAACAAGGTGTTAAATACCGGTTGGCCGAACTACATACAAGAACAGAAAATGTACTACTTTTGCAAGATTTGCAATATAGGTCCGTCTTTGAAAAAATATACGATTTAAGTAACCCCACAGGACCGTTATTAAATCGCTTCAGGCTATTTGCCTTATTTTTGAGACAACGAACAATTATTTTTTATCCTCTTAAGAAAAACTTTTTCTCAACAATAAATAGGATGCGACAATATATCCACTAAAAACTATTTTAAATAAACAGCTTGCTTTTCCCTCACCATCTTACTAACTAAATTCATTAAGCGCCGCTTGGTGTTGTTGTCCGGTTTATACACCGGCGCTTGCTTATAATCAAAATTTTTTAGCGCTGCCATTATTTGCTCAAAAGACATGTCTTGCATATAAACCCGTTGAAAAAAATCGGCAATTATACCATTCCATTCCTCCTTATTACTCCAATAATGTGCCACCATATCTTCTGCGGCTTGAAGGTCATAATGGTGGTTCAAGGCTGTAGCGAAAGAAAATTGTTCTATAAAATAAGGAGTAACCCCTGCGGCACACATCTCATCACAAATAGACAAGGCTAAAGATATAGATTCCAAATGTGTTTTTGCCGGCAAGGCTACCAACCCTGCATTCCACATATTAGCACTATTATTAAAACTTATTCCGGCAAATACTTTTCCCTCAACTTGTTTCCACATATGTTTTAATGTAAACTTCATGCCGGCAATATCACCTTCATTCTTGTGCATGAAAGCCTTTCCATCTAATAAGCCCTGCTGTAAAGGTTCTAATGAATGATAAGAAAAGGTGTCGGTATCCATATATACAAAAGATTTTTCAGGATACTTCAGCGCAAAATCTTCCATCGTCTTTATTTTCAAACGCCAAAAATAATCAGTAGTGCCTTTCCACTCTTTAATCCGTTCTTGACTCAGTTGCTGCACATATACTCTATCAGCCAATGTAGCATAAAATTCGGGATAGTCCGTATATATATATATACCCTCCACCTCTCCTTGGGACAAAAACGAGAGAATAGAAAAATAACACTGTGTGTGATAGCTGGTTACATTCCCGACGATAAAATAAAGGATGTTCATTTATGTACTTCTAAAGGCAAAAATTTCAGCAAAAGTAGTTAAAAATTTGCAGAATAAAATTGTTGTTGTATATTTGCATTGATTTTCCACTCTTACCCTATTCAATAGAGACATTTCACCCAATTTATGTACGACATTTTAGAACTGAACAAAAAAAGCATAGACGAGTTGCGTGCTATTGCTGATCAATTAAAAATTAAAAAGGCTACAGCTTTAGAAAAAGAAGCCCTGATTTATAAAATTATAGATGAACAAGCTATTCAGGGAGTCCCTGTTGCCGACGAGAAGAAAAAGCGCAGAGAGCGCATTGTAGCTGAGGAAACGCCTATTGATATATCCACTGTTCCGGCGCCTAAACAGGATAACAAGAAAGGCCGGCCGCGCAAAGAAAAAACAGAGCAGTTCAAGGCTCCTGTTGAGGAGAAAAAAGTTGAACAAAAAGTAGAACATAAAAAAGAAAACAAACAAAAAGTTGTTCAAGAGGCCGTGGTAGAAATTCAACCTCCAATAGAAGCTGTTGATACACCAAAAGCCGTTGAACCTAAAGAAGCTCCGGCAAAACCCGCTCCGCAACAGAATAAGCCGAACAACCAGCCCGCAAAGCAAAATAACATTCCTAACGGTAACTATAACCCTAATTCGTCCAGCGCACCCATAGTCAATGGAAAGCCCATAGAATTTGAAGGTACTATTGAAGCTACCGGCGTACTGGAAGTTACTCCCGAAGGTTTTGGCTTTCTTCGCTCATCGGATTATAATTATTTGAGTTCTCCAGATGATGTATATGTTTCACAATCGCAGGTTAAATTGCTTGGCCTTAAAACCGGCGATATGGTTACAGGTGAGATTCGCCCTCCACGCGAAGGTGAAAAATACTTACCCCTGGTGCAAGTGAAACACATCAACGGCCGCACTCCTGCTTTTATTCGTGACCGTGTGCCTTTTGACTATCTGACTCCTTTATTCCCTACCGAGAAATTTGATATCACCGGTAAGGGTCATAATAAATTAGAGACCCGTGTGGTGGATTTATTTACCCCCATCGGTAAAGGACAACGCGGGCTTATCGTAGCACAACCTAAAACCGGTAAAACCATTTTATTAAAGGAGATAGCTAACGCTATAGCCGATAACCACCCTGAGGTGTACATGATCGTACTGCTCATTGATGAGCGCCCCGAGGAGGTAACCGATATGGCCCGCAGTGTTAAAGCCGAGGTGGTAGCCTCTACCTTTGATGAACCGGCCGACCGTCACGTTAAAGTGGCCAATATTGTACTGGAGAAAGCCAAACGCTTGGTAGAATGTGGACATGACGTAGTAATTCTGCTCGACTCCATTACTCGCCTGGCACGTGCTTTCAACACCGTACAACCCGCATCCGGAAAAGTGTTGAGTGGTGGTGTTGATGCTAACGCTCTGCACAAACCTAAACGCTTCTTCGGCGCAGCCCGTAATATTGAAGGTGGCGGATCACTTACCATATTAGCCACTGCCCTTATAGATACCGGATCTAAAATGGACGAGGTAATCTTTGAAGAGTTTAAAGGTACCGGTAACATGGAGTTGCAACTTGACCGCAAGTTATCCAACAAACGTGTTTACCCTGCTATTGACGTTACCATCAGCAGTACCCGCCGCGAAGACCTGCTCATGGAGAAAGACCAACTCAACCGCGTGTGGATTTTGCGTAACTACCTTACCGATATGAACTCTGTAGAAGCTATGGAATTCCTCCGCGACAGAATGAGGCGCACACGCGACAATAATGAATTTTTGTTGTCTATGAATAAAGGATAGACTTATGATATCTGCGGTAGTCATCACGTTTAACGAAGAAAAAAACATTGAACGTTGCATCAGCTCCTTACTAAAGGTGGCAGATGAAATTATTATAGCAGACTCTTTCTCTACCGACCGCACAAAAGAAATTTGTGAACAATATTCGACAGTTCGTTTTCTCCAACAAGAATGGCTTGGCTTCGGCCCCCAAAAAAACTGGGGTAATGAGCAGGCTACTTATGATTATATCCTCTCCCTTGATGCTGATGAAGAGTTGTCGGAAGAATTGGCAGTGAATATACTTCATATAAAGGAGAAAGGTTTGAATGGTGTATATAGCCTGGACCGACTCAACTATTATTACGGTAAATTTCTAAAGCACGGGCTGGAATATCCCGACCGTAAGCCTCGCTTGTTTGACCGCCGTACTGCACAGTGGAACGACTCACCGGTACATGAGGAATTATTGATTGCCGATAAACCGTTGCTACTAAAAGGCTCTTTACGGCACTACACTTACGACTCTATTGAGGGACATGTGGAAAAGGCAAATAAATACACCTCACTCGCTGCCCAAAAATTCATACAGAAGGGGAAAAAGCCTTCTTTGCTGAAACTACTTTTTTCTCCCCCGTTTACATTCATAAAAGCCTATATCCTCAACCGTGGTTTTTTAGACGGCAGGCATGGATTTATTTTAGCTTGCCTGCATACGCACGGTACCTTTCTGAAATATGCCAAGCACTGGCAACTTTATTATTATGGAAAAATCAATTAGCCTTATCATATCCACCTATAATTGGGAGAGTGCCTTACAAGAAGCATTAGAAAGCGTAAAAAGACAAGTACTCTTACCTACTGAAGTGATTATTGCCGATGACGGCTCGAAAGAACCCACCCGTAAATTAATTGAAAAATACCAACAAAATTTTCCGGTACCCTTATATCATATATGGCAAGAAGATAATGGGTTTCAGAAAAGTATGATATTAAATAAAGCATTTGCTAAAGCGATTGGAGCGTATATCGTACAGACCGACGGAGATATCATTTTACACCCAAAATTCATTCTGGATCATGCCGAAATGGCTAAAAAAGGTTATTTTACCAATGGTAGCAGGGTGTTATTAAATCCGGATAAGAGTATTAAGAGCAATAGATTGAATACCTTGAGGTGTCCCTTGTTACGTGATTTTTTAGCTGACCGTTATCAATCATCCGAAAAATACATTACCATTGTCCGCGGTTGCAACATGGGCTTTTGGAAAAAAGACATCATCTCCGTAAACGGGTACGATGAAGATTTTACAGGATGGGGACGTGAAGATAGTGACCTGGCAGTGAGGTTGCATAACTTCGGCATAAAAAAGCGTGCCATTAAATTCGGAGCTATAGCTTATCATTTATACCACAAAGAAGCCGACAGGGGGAAAGATAGCGCTAATACCAAACGACTGCAGCAACATATCGAACAAAAGTTAATACGCTGCTGCACCGGTATAGATCAATATCTCTAATTTATTTTCTAATTCTCAGGACGCATTTGCGGGAAAAATAGCACGTCTTGTATGGACTGAGCACCGGTCATCATCATCACCAAACGGTCAATACCAATACCCATACCTGATGTGGGAGGCATACCAAATTCCAAGGCGCGCACAAAGTCCATGTCAATAAACATGGCCTCATCATCACCTTTCTCTTTCAGTTTTAGCTGATCCTGGAAACGCTCCAACTGGTCAATCGGGTCATTCAACTCCGAATAAGCATTACAAATTTCCTTACCGTTCACAAAAAGTTCAAAACGCTCGGTGAGGTTGGGGTCATTGCGGTGACGCTTGGTCAGCGGCGACAATTCTATAGGATAATCGATGATAAAGGTAGGTTGGATCAAGTGTTGTTCACACTTTTCACCGAAGATGGCATCAATAAGCTTTCCTTTACCCATTGTTTTATCCACAGGGATATGTAGTCCGCGGCATACTTCACGGATTTGATCTTCGTCCATACCGGAGATATCCACACCGGCATATTCTTTTATGGCCTCCAACATGGGCAGACGACGGTAAGGGCCTTTGAATTCAATAAGGTTATCACCTATTTTCACCGAAGTGTTTCCGTTGAGTTCCATAGCTATTTTTTCAAATAACTGCTCGGTGAAATTCATCATCCACAGGTAGTCTTTATAAGCTACATAAATTTCAAGACAGGTAAACTCGGGATTATGTGTACGGTCCATTCCCTCATTACGGAAGTTGCGCGAGAATTCATAAACACCTGTGAAACCGCCAACAATAAGACGTTTGAGGTAAAGCTCATTGGCAATACGCAAATATAAAGGAATATCCAAGGCGTTGTGGTGTGTAATAAACGGACGTGCAGTGGCACCGCCGGGTATGGATTGTAGAACGGGGGTATCAACTTCCAGATAGCCTTTTTCATTAAAAAATGTACGCATAGTGTTCATCAACTTCGTACGCTTAATGAATACGTCACGCACCTGCGGATTTACAATAAGGTCAACATAACGCATGCGGTAGCGTTGCTCGGGATCAGAGAAAGCATCGTATACTTCACCATCTTTTTCTTTCACGATAGGCAATACACGCAATGATTTACTGAGCAATTTAAATTCTTTCGCATGAACAGACAAGGCTCCGGTTTGGGTGATAAAGGCAAAGCCTTTCACCCCAACGATATCACCAATATCCAAGAGTTTTTTGAATACAGTGTTGTAAAGTGTTTTATCTTCACCGGGACAAACATCATCACGTTTAATATATACTTGTATGCGGCCGTTCTCATCTTGCAGTTCGAAGAAAGCGGCAGCACCCATGATGCGGCGAGTCATGATACGACCGGCTATGCTTAGCTCCTGAAAATTATTTTTTTCGGGACTAAATTGTTCCTGTATTTCTTGTGTTGTAGCATTAACAATAAATTCTTCTGCCGGATAGGCATTAATGTTTAAGTTAACCAATTCTTGTAAAGAAGAGCGGCGTACAGCTTCTTGCTCGCTAAATTCGTGATGATCCATTTCCTTATATAATCTTATAATTTTTATATTCAAATAATCGTTTACCGGTGAGGTCTTCTATCCAATGTAGTACCTTGTGCCTGAATTTTATGTCTTTTTTACGGGTAGGATCTATTTCGAACTTCCAATTGATGCGGTTTACACGCAACTGCATAACTTTCGGGTGAGTTCCTGTAAAATGATCCAGCCTATCTATTGGAGTGTAGTCAAATTCTTCCGTTTTAGGTATATTACGCTCTATCCACTCATCGGAATGCCAGAGTTTACTGAATGTTTCAGCTTTTGCCTGTTGAAATTTCGGTGGCTTTACCCAACCATAATGAAAGATAGAGGCATCTATTTTTTTTACGTTCAATTTACGTCCTTCTTTTCTAAATCCCTGTGCATCACGATAAGAACGTATCGTTTTATCATTGCGTATAATGCGTATTTCGTGGCGATACCAGCGACGGGACAAACCTATATAATCATAAGAACCGTAAAAATGAGTATAGTCAAACAAAAGGCCTTCTACTCGTTTATCATCCTTATATTGCTCCATGGCTTGACGAATAGCCGGCAAATATTTTTCATGCACTATTTCATCGCCTTGAATGTAAAACGCCCAGTAGGAATCGGGCGATACGGCGTCAAAGGCTTTATCTGTTTCCACGGCAAGTACGCGGCCACCCTCACGGAGCGAGTCGTCCCACACAGAGTGTACAATCTTAATTTTGTTGGAGGGAATACTTTCAATTAAAGCTAAGGTGTCATCTTCTGACTTGCCCACACATACTATTACCTCATCACATAGAGGAAGTATGGAGTTGATGGCTTCCACGACAGGATAGTCGTATTTAATTGCATTCCGCACGAAGGTAAAACCACTGACTTTCATAAATATCTCAACTTTTAACCCACAAAGATAGAATTTTATGAGGGATTTCCCCGAAAAAATGCTAACTTTGTGAAAATTTATATTTTGGCACTGGATAAAAAATGGATAGTAAAGGAGCAGGGCAACCCGATAGTTGTCCGCCATCTGGCCTCGGAACTCGGGATTGACCAGACGTTGGCTAATTTACTGGTCCAAAGGGGTGTGAACACCTTTGACGAAGCCAAAAGTTTCTTCCGCCCCGAACTAGCTAACCTGCATGATCCTTTCTTAATGAAGGATATGGATAAGGCTATTGACCGTATTGACAAGGCTATAGCTAGTAAGGAAAAGATCATGATTTATGGCGACTATGACGTGGACGGCACCACGGCAGTGGCTTTGGTATATACTTTTCTAAAAGAACGCTGCCCCAACGTGTCTTTTTATATCCCTGACCGCTACGATGAGGGCTACGGCATTTCTTATCAGGGCATTAACTACGCCAATGATAATGGTATTTCCTTGAT
>JAVBSQ010000131.1:0-3708 GCA_031556695.1 Bacteroidales bacterium
AAATCTCTTTGCCGTGCAGTTGTTCAAAAAGGTCATTGAATTGGCCGTAGAAACGTGCTTGCTGATGGGGATTCTCTCCATAGCGCAGAGGCATGCTTTCATCATAGCTTTGGCGAAAAACGCTGATGCCTTCCAACTGATTAAAATAGTTGAAAATAGCACTGTCATAACGTGAAGACACACTGAAGGCAAGGGCGGAAAAGCGGCGACGATCGTCAATAGTGCTACCTGCCCCTTTATTTAAAAGAGTGAGCAGCTCTTGGTATTGATTGCGGGAGGCGACAATGAGTACATCTGCAAAATTTTTTGCAGCAGCACGAATGAGGGATATTCCACCAATATCAATTTTTTCAATAATATCGGTTTCGCTTTTTCCGGCGACTACGGTTTCCTCAAAAGGGTAGAGGTCAACAATGACCAAATCGAAGGTAGGAATTTCATATTGGGCCAATTCGGTAAGGTCACTTTGTTTATCGCGACGGGCTAATATTCCACCGAATATTTTTGGATGTAATGTTTTTACCCGTCCGCCTAGAATAGAAGGGTAGCCGGTTAGATCTTCTACCGGATGTGCTTTAATTCCCAAGTTTTTAATGAAATCCAATGTGCCACCGGTGGAGTATAATTCTACTCCCTGTTCATGTAAAAGCTTGACAATTAAGTCTAGATTGTCTTTGTAATATACTGATATCAAAGCCCTTTTTATGGGCTTTACTGCGGAAACACTCATTTTTCTTTAAAATCAAAGCATAAAGGTAGATAAATATTAGCAAATAGACAAATAATGCGTATCTTGTGGTCGCTATAATTTTCTTAAAGATGAAGATTGCAAGAAGTATTTTTCTGATTTTTAGATTGTTAGGTGAAAGTTTTTCTTTTGCTTATACATCTATAAAATCCAATAAGTTACGAACATCTCTTTCGCTCCTGGGGGTATCTGTGGGTATTTTTGCTATTATTTCAGTGTATACCATGGTAGATGCTTTGGAGGAAAATATGCGTACGAGTGTAGACCGTTTGGGCTCAGATGTGGTGTATATTGAGAAATGGCCGTGGGGGCCGGAGGAAGATGGAACGGAATATAAATGGTGGGAGTTTCGCCAACGTCCTGAAATTAAATATTCGGAATATAAGGAAATACAAGTACAAAGCACCATGGCAGAATCGGTGGCTTTATACACTGGTTTCCGCCGTGAATTGAAATACAAAAGCAATACGATAGGACGGGCCACAGTGATTGGTATTACGCAGGAGTGGAATGAAGTCAGTCCTTTAGACATAGAAGAAGGCCGTTATTTTACGCCTTTGGAAAATAATAGTGGAGCTGCAGTGGCTATCATTGGACATGTTTTAGCGGATGAATTATTTAACGGTGAAAATCCGGTAGGTAAAGAGATAAAAATTGCAGGCCGTAAGGCGCGTGTGATAGGCTTGCTCAAGAAACAAGGAACCAGCATTATTAATGTGATGGATTTGGATAACATGGTGTCGGTACCTTTAAATTTTGCACGGGGAATAGTGAGTTTACGTTATTCCGACCCCAGTATTGCGGTGAAGGCTAAGCCTGGCATAAGCCAAAGCGAGTTAATGGGAGAGCTGAAAATGATTATGCGTTCATTGCGGCGACTGAAACCAACACAAAAAGATAGTTTTTCGCTAAATGAATTGAGTGTGATACAAAATCAACTGTCGGGCATGTTTATCATGTTAAACCTGGCAGGTGCCTTAATTGGGGGTTTTTCTATTTTGATAGGTGGTTTTGGTATTGCCAATATTATGTTTGTATCGGTGAAGGAACGCACGGGTATCATTGGCATACAGAAGGCTTTGGGGGCAAAGAATTATTTTATTCTCACGCAGTTTTTGTTTGAAGCAACACTCTTGGCAGTGGTAGGTGGTATTATTGGACTATTGATTGTCTATGCCGGTAGTTTTCTGATTAGTCATGCACTTGATTTTGAAATCAATCTGCGACTATCTAATATTATACGTGGCTTAAGTATTTCAGGGGTGATAGGTGTTGTGTCAGGCTTTATACCGGCATATATGGCTTCACGACTGGATCCGGTGACGGCTATCAATGCGAAATAAATATAAGGATTCTCATCTTTTTTATCCCTACACTCCCTGAATAATGTTAGTGAGTTCAACAAAGTTGGCAACGCTGAGTTGTTCAGGGCGCATAGCCAGCAAAGGGTGCTCAGGCAAGGGCTGATTGCCTGTTACCAGTTTAATGGAATTGCGTATGGCCTTGCGGCGTTGGTTAAAGGTGGCTTTAACTACTTTCTTGAAGAGTGCCTCATCGCAATTCAAAGTTTTCACATTGTTACGGGTGAGCCTGATGACACCGGATTTTACCTTAGGCGGCGGATTGAATACATGCTCATGTACGGTGAAAAGATAGTCGATATTATAGTAGACCTGCAGTAACACGCTTAGTATGCCGTAAGTTTTGCTGCCCGGCGGACAGGCGATGCGCTCGGCTACTTCTTTTTGTATCATGCCTACCACTTCAGGAATTTGTTCGCGGTAGTCCAGTATCTTAAAAAATATTTGCGAAGATATGTTGTAAGGAAAGTTACCTATAACAGCGAAGGGAGGGGTGAGCACGTCAGTCAACGGCATTTGCAGAAAGTCACCCTCAATAAGCCTGTTGCCGAGCGCGGGAAAATGTTCTCGCAGATAAATAACCGACTCTTGATCTATTTCGGCTGCAAAGGTGGTAAGGCCTTCACGCTGTAACAAGAATTCGGTGAGCACACCCATGCCCGGACCTACCTCCAGTACTTGTGTGGTGGTGTTGGAGAGACTGTCAACAATGCGTTGTGCAATGCTCTTATCTTTGAGGAAATGTTGTCCTAACCCTTTTTTTGCTCTTACATCCATAGAGGGCAAAGGTAGCAAAAAACTATGAGAAAATAACTTTGAAGAACATACCCGTCATGATGGTAACTAGAGAACCTAATGTCCAATAAACAACTCGGAATTGTTTTTCGGCAAGTTCTTTGTTGTTTTTGATCTCTTGTTCGGTAAGTTCTCTATTCTTTTTTATAGACTCAAGGGCCCCGGCCAGTAATTTTTCCACCGTCAGAAGGCGCTTGTCCATGCTCTCCATGAGCACTTCCATTCGGGTCATGCGCTTGTCCATTTCTTCAAATCGTCGATCAATATCTTCAAATCGTCGATCAATTTGCTCAAATCGTCGATCAATTTGCTCAAATCGTCGGTTTACCGTTTCGAATTGTTGATTCATGCTGGTTTCCAACAAGTCAATGCGGCTACTCACATGATCAATGCGATATCCCAACTTTGTAATACTAACATCTAAAGTGTTAACTTTAGTGTTCAATACTTTAATGCTATCTACTACTTCTTTCATCTCGATACAATCTATATCGTAGTTTAATGGAGCTAATAAACCCATAATTTTTGGTGGTTGAAATTTATAACAAGAAATTTTATTTCAAAAAATGAACATTTTTGAATGCCTATACGCATTCATGCCTTTTGGTTCTCGGTTAAGTCGATTTGAAATAATAAAGGAGGGCGGTTTTTAAATTTCACCACAAAGATGAAAACTTTTTTTTGAATGTGCAAATTTTTCTCAAAAATTATCGTTCGCCAAAAATAGCGGAGCCCACACGAATGAGTGTAGCTCCTTCTTCTATGGCCATGGGGTAGTCGCCCGACATACCCATGGATAGTTCA
>JAVBSQ010000139.1:0-6487 GCA_031556695.1 Bacteroidales bacterium
CTACAGTTCCACCGCTGCTTCCCCGCATCTCGCCACGGTCACTTTCTCTAACTCTGCAAATAGCAAATATGCCATAGATACACTTCCGGCTTACTTTGAAAAAACCTTGCTCATAGCCAATGCCTACCAACCAAAGCTCACGCCCAACTACGCCATACCCTACAAATTTTTGCCTGAGGGAGGCAGCGACGAGGTGCAGGCAAGCATTACCATCAAAGACGATCGTATAGACCCCGACAAGGTGGTTTTCCGTACGCCCAACGGCACTGTGTATAAGGCCACCCGCAGCGGCAATACTTATACTTTCACCGTAACGGCGGGCCCTGTCAATGACGTGCAGGAGGTTTATGCTTTTGGCCTCCTGCCGGGCGCCCAGACTTATTCCACCCTGGGCAAGTTGAACGTGGCCACCTACAAGTCGCAGCAGCATAAGCTCACGCTGGTGGCGGTGAACAACAATACCCTTAACGCTAAGGAGGTGGAGACCTACCTCAACCGTATCTACAATCCATATGGAGTAACGTGGACGGTGTCTCAGGACAATGCTTTCACCTACACCCTCAGCGACCTTGACACTAAAGGCAGCAACCTCTTTTCGGCCTACACCTCCGAGATGAATGCTTTGAACGCTGCTTACCAAACGTATAAGCAAGACCGGTTTGACGACTCAAGCGTTTACCTCTTTTTGCTCAACTCCGGCGAGATGAAAGGGGAACCTATGGCGGGAGATATGCCGCGAGGTAAACAGTTCGGGTATATTTTTACGCAGGATCAACCCAAAGAAACCCGTTACCGTACCATTTAGATGCAGATCTCTGCTTTAATCCGCTCGAATTTAGCTTCCATCTCATCACTTATGCGGTTATACTCCGTCTTATGCGACAAGTTAGTTCTAACACCAAAGTAGAACTTGATTTTAGGTTCTGTGCCTGAAGGACGAACGCTCACAATAGTGCCGTCCTCTGTAATAAACTGCAATACATTAGACGTTTCATCCATCTTTATAGGCTTCTTTGTGCCCGTTTTCATATCGGTACATTCCAATGATTTATAATCATAAATCATTGATATCTTCGAACCGTCAATAGTTTTGGGAGGATCGTTGCGGAATTTCACCATCATCTGTTGTATCTGCTCCAGTCCGTCCTTACCTTTTTTGGTTAAAGAAACCAATTTTTCTTTGAATAAGCCAAATTCAACATACATATCAAGGAAAAGATCGTACATAGACTTGCCTTGTGAAGCCCCCCAGGCAGCAATCTCCGCCAAAGTAGCACATACCACTACAGCATCTTTGTCGCGGACAAAGTCACTCACCATATAACCATAGCTTTCTTCGCCACCCCCTATAAAGGTTGTTTTGCCTTCTTGCTCGCGGATAACACCGGCAATATATTTGAAACCGGTATACACATTGTAGCAGGTAACGCCAAAGCGGTCGGCCAATACCCGCACCATGTCTGAGGTTACAATTGTTTTCACGATATATTCTTTACCGGTAAGCTTGCCTAATTCCTTCCAACGACGCAGCAGGTAATAGGTGAGGAGGGAAGCGGTTTGGTTACCGTTAATCAGGATAAATTCTTTTTTATCATTGCGAATAGCCAGTCCCACACGGTCGGCATCAGGGTCGGAAGCCATTACCATGTCCGCGCCTGCTGCAATAGCTTTCTCAATAGCCATCTTCAATGCATTGGGCTCTTCGGGGTTCGGAGAATCTACCGTCGGGAAATTTCCATCGCTAACATCTTGTTCCGGTACCCTGATAATATTGTTGAATCCTTTACGCTTCAGCACTTCTGGGATAAGTGTAACCCCGGCGCCATGAAGGGGAGTATACACAATGCGTATATCATTATGTGCCGCCACCGCTTCGGGTGACAGTCCTAAACTAAGAATTTTTGATAAGTATAATTCATCAATATCCTTGCCTATACGACTAATATTATCCGTATTACCTGTGAATTTCACCAGGCTGGGGTCGGTAATTTTTTCCACCTCTGCAATAATGTTGATGTCATGAGGTGAGGTTACCTGTGCACCATCTTCCCAATAGGCTTTATAACCGTTATATTCTTTAGGATTGTGAGAGGCTGTAACCACTACCCCGCTTTGACAGCCCAGGTGGCGTATCGCAAAGCTCAATTCCGGAGTGGGGCGCAATGATTCAAATAAAAACACTTTAATACCATTCGCTGCAAACACCTCTGCCGTTACCTGTGCAAAGTAAGCGCTGTTGTTGCGGCTATCATGTGCAATGGCTACTTTAATTTCGGGTAACGAAGGAAAATTCTTTTTTAAATAATTGGCTAAACCTTGTGTGGCCATGCCAACGGTATACTTGTTCATGCGGTTGCTACCCACGCCCATAATTCCGCGTATCCCGCCTGTGCCAAACTCCAGGTTCTTATAAAAACTTTCTTCCAGTTCTTTCGGATCATTATCTAGAAGTGCCTTCACTTGAGCTTTTGTCTCTTCATCATAGCTTCCTGTGAGCCATGCGTTAGCACGTTTTGTTACCATTTCGTCCATAATATGATTAAATTAAAAGATTTAATAATTTAAAGATTTAAAATTACGCGTTCAGCGTTTTATGTGTAAAGCAACGCTCTAAGGCATCTTCCCAGGTAGGAATAGTAATGCCGTAGGTTGTTTTAATTTTCTCTTTACTCAATATACTGTATGCCGGCCGCCTAGCTTTGGTGGGATATTCCGCTGTACTTATGGGGTGTACCGTACAAATGCGCTTGCCCAAGCCCATAATGCGTGTTGCAAAATCAGCCCAACTGCAATGTCCCTCATTGGTATAATGATATACACCCGCTACAAAAGGACTTTCTCCACTACTTATTTTATCTACAATACTTAATAAAGTATTAGCCAAATCAGCAGCATAAGTGGGAGAACCGTACTGGTCGCTCACCACATTAATCTCCGAACGTTCAGCGCCTAGTCGCAACATAGTATTCACAAAATTATTTCCCTCTGCGGTGTATAGCCAGGCTGTACGCACCACCATTGAACGGGCATAGCTGAGTGCAGATTTTTCTCCCGCCAGCTTCGTTACACCGTAAGCAGATTGTGGGTTTACTGCATCTGATTCCAAATAAGGCTTGTTGTTATGTCCATCAAAAACATAATCCGTGGAAATATGTATCAATATGGCGTTGACCAAGCTGGCGCCGGATACCAAATGATCCACGGCGTAAGCATTCAACTTAAAAGCCAAGGCCTCTTCATCCTCCGCCTTATCCACCGCTGTGTATGCCGCGCAGTTAATAATGAAGTCCGGACGGTGCTCATTCATGTATGCTTTAACATCGGCAGTTTTGGTCAAATCCAACGTGTCCACATCGGTGCATAATAATTGTATATTAGGATATTGTAGTGCACATGTTTGTATATCTCTACCCAATTGCCCTTTACAGCCTGTAATTAAAACTTTAACTCCCATAATTTTAAAATCAAAATACGAAGATACAATAATTTTTGCTACCTTTGTAGTCTTATGGAACAATTTGTTGTATCAGCACGAAAATATCGTCCCTTAACCTTTGAATCTGTTGTAGGGCAGGGGAATATAGGCGTAACGCTTAAAAATGCCATTAAACGTGGACATTTGGCGCATGCTTATCTTTTTTGTGGTCCCCGTGGTGTAGGTAAAACCACTTGTGCGCGGATTTTTGCCAAAACAATAAACTGTCTGCAGCCCACAGCTGATATGGAAGCTTGTGGCGAATGTGAGTCGTGCCGTTCTTTTGCAGAGAACCGCTCTTACAGTATTCACGAATTGGATGCCGCTTCTAACAACTCCGTTGATGATATCCGCATACTTACGGAACAGGTGCGTGTACCGCCACAGATAGGCAAGTACAGTGTATATATCATTGATGAGGTGCACATGCTTTCTTCTTCTGCTTTTAATGCCTTTCTTAAAACACTGGAAGAGCCGCCTGCGCATGCCATTTTCATATTGGCTACTACCGAGAAACACAAAATTATACCCACTATACTTTCCCGTTGTCAAATATACGACTTTAGCCGCATTACCATTCCCGATATGGTAAGGCATCTGACCGGCATTGCGGAGAAGGAAGGCGTGAAAGTGGAGTCTGCTGCGCTTAATATTATTGCGCAGAAGGCTGATGGTGCCATGCGTGATGCCCTTTCTATATATGATCAGGTGGTGGCTTTTTGTGGTGATAATATCACCTATGCCGGTGTAATCGACAACCTAAATGTACTTGATTATGAGTATTATTTTAAACTCACTGATCACTTCCTCAATCTTCGCTTTGCCGATGCGCTTTTGCTCTTTGATGAAGTGTTGGCAAAAGGCTTCGATGCACAGCATTTTATTGCAGGACTAAGTTCTCACTTTCGCGATTTGCTCATCTGTAAAGACCCCCGTACTATTTCATTATTAGAAGTGGGCGAAACCATAGGTGAGCGCTACAAACAGCAAGCTGCAAATACCTCTCCCGAATTTCTATTTGAGGCCTTACAATTGACCAATGCCTGTGAGATGGGTTACAAGTCCAGCGGAAATCCTCGCCTGCATATAGAACTGGCTCTGGTGCGCTTATCAAATATAGGCGCTGAAAAAAAAAACGATAGTCAGGACGAAAACGATGAATTCATAGACACTGAAGAGTCGGCAGTTGGTAGTAAGTACTCGGTAGTAAGCAGTGAAGAAACCGTTTCATCTACTGTATCTATTTCATCTGTTTCATCGGCCCCTTCTCCCGTTGAGGTTGCGCCATTGCCCCCTGCTAAAACATTTTCACTTAAATCAGCCCTTACGCAACAGCCGAAACAGGAGGTAAAGGATGTTCATGCGGAGGCCGACAATAAAGTTTTTACCCAGGAAGAACTTGAAACAGCTTGGGAGGCCCTGGTGCTCCATGTTTCCGCTAATCCCAAAATGGTACGCCTTGCTAACTCTTTAAGAACCTCACAGCCAACTTTGAAAGATGTTACTACTATTGCCTTTGCCGTTATGAATGAGGTACAGAAAGATTGGCTGATGAAAAATATGGCCGGAGAAATTCTCTCTTTCTTGGGCGAAAAACTGCATAATCAAGCCTTGAGTTTGAATATATCCGTGGTAGAAAAACTTCCTGAAGAGGCTAAGAATCAGCTTTACATGCCTGATGAAAAATTGCGCTATTTAGTAGAAAAGTACCCCATGGTACAAAAGCTAAAACAAGCTATTAATTTAGATGTGAAATAGGAGGAGCAATCTATCGTTTCTTCATTTGCGACAGCATCAATCCAATCACAACAATTACCACACCAATCATATTATGCTGATAGAGTTTTTCGTGTCCCATCATGGCAGAAAACAGTAAGGTTACTACCGGTATCAATGTGCAAAACATACTGGATTTTGTCACTCCGATGCGACCGATAGCCTGCACGTACGACAAAAACGCCACACATGATGGAAAAATAACCAATAACAGTAGCGGATAAATATTTTGGAAAGAGAAATTAAATTGCGACAATTCATTCATTTCAAATAAACAGAACGGTAGGAAAAACAAGACACCTATAAGGTTCTGCCACATTACAATCATTATGGGCGTGTAATTATGGCTCAGCTTTTTAATCACTAAGGAATATCCTGTAGCGGAAAATACAGCCAACAGCAACATCACAATGCCCAACGGATTAACATTGAGTTCCAGCTTTTCATTTAGTAAGGCCAGCACAACGCCGGTTAATGCGGCAAAAATTCCGAAAATATTCGTCCTACTTACCTTCTCATTGTAAATCATGTAGCCCATGATCATCGTAAACAGCGGGAGTGTAGACACTATTATAGATGATATGGCTGGAGAGTCCGTAAGTACTATGCCGTGGCTTTCACCAATAAAATAAAGGAAAGGCTCGAACAATACCAATAAGACAAACCATTTCAAGTCGCGCTGTTTTGGACAAACAAATTTCTTGGTGATGATAGCAGCGATAAATAATAACACTGATGCCAGAAAAAGTCTTATCGCTAAAAGACTGTAGAGCGGAAAGCCGTTGCGCAGTAGTTGTCCTGACCATACAAACGATAAACCCCAAAATATTGTAGCGCCGATGACACCTATATACGTTCCTACATTATTCTTTCGAACCTGTGTATTCATCGTAATTCGTAATTTATAATTCGTAATTTATGCGAACAACAGCCGTTGCCCTTTCCTACTACTATCAACCACTCCATTGTTCCACACCAAATGCCCATTTACAAAAGTGTGGGTAACGAAGGTGCGAAAAATAGTGCCTTCTAGTGGCGACCATCCACATTTATAAAGAATATTATCCTTCTTAACTGTATAGGATTTATTAGGGTCGATGAGCACCAAATCAGCATAAAAATTTTCACGGATAAATCCGCGCTCTTTTATTTTAAATAAATTGGCGGGATTATGGCACATCTTTTCCACTAACTGCTCAATTGTAAACACTTTACTTTTACAGAGTTCTATCATTG
>JAVBSQ010000028.1:0-12156 GCA_031556695.1 Bacteroidales bacterium
TAGAATTCACAAAAAAATATTATCTTTGTACTCTCTTTTCAATATAAAAATATGACTACAATATCCGAAAAAGTTAAGTGTCTGATTATTGGCGGTGGCCCCGCAGGTTATACCGCCGCTATTTACGCCTCACGTGCCAACCTGCAAACCGTAGTATATGAAGGGCTTCAACCTGGTGGACAGCTAACCACCACCACTGATGTAGAGAATTTTCCCGGCTACCCCCAAGGAGTCTCCGGCACGGAAATGATGATGCAGATCCGTGAACAAGCCGGCCGTTTTGGCGCCGAAATACGCTTTGGATCAGTTACTAAGGCTGACCTTAGCCAACGCCCCTTCAAAGTCACCATCGACGACACTCATGCTATTGAAGCTGATACACTCATCATAGCGACAGGAGCTACTGCAAAATATTTAGGCCTTCCTTCCGAAGAAAAATACCGCGGCCAAGGCGTATCAGCCTGTGCCACTTGTGATGGTTTCTTCTATAAGGGTCAAGATGTGGCCGTTGTGGGTGGTGGTGATACGGCCTGCGAAGAAGCTGTTTATCTGGCTAATATTTGCCGTAAAGTATACATGATTGTGCGCCGTGATGTTTTCCGCGCATCACAAGCAATGCAGAACCGTGTGCACAAAACGCCCAACATTGAGGTGTTATGGGAACATCAAACCAAAGAAATATTGGGTGAAACGAATGGTGTTACGGGTGCCTTGTTAATAGATAAAGCCGGACAAGAAAAGAAAATCGACCTTCAGGGATTTTTCCTTGCGATTGGACATACTCCGAACTCAGATTTGTTCAAACCGGCTGTAAAAACCGATGAGTTAGGCTATATTTGTACCAAACCGGGCACTGCCTACACAAATATCCCGGGTGTATTTGCTGCCGGTGACGTACAAGATCCTCGTTACCGTCAAGGCATTACAGCTGCCGCCTCAGGTTGTATGGCAGCCAAGGATGCTGAACTTTTCCTTAGCGAACAATAAAAGTCAAAAAAAATATCTACCTTTGTAGTTTATTGATGAATATCAAACGCTTAATACACATATTAATCATAGTTTCTGTGGCAACAATGTTTGCCTCATGTACCAGTTCTTTCGATAAATTATTGAAAGGCACGGACAATGAGGCTAAGTACCGCAAAGCCATGGAATATTACAGCAAAGAAAAATACAGCAGGGCTGCGACCTTGTTTGATAATATTGTTCTCTACTATCGTGGAACGCAACGTGATGATAGTGTCAACTTTTTCATGGCAAAAAGTTATTTTTTGGATAATGATATGCTGTCAGCAGCACACTTTTTTGATCAGTTCCGCCAGACTTTCCCCCGCAGCCAGTTCACCGAAGAGGCATACTACCTGCGTTGTGTCAGCCTTTACTCCAGCACTTACCGTTCATCACTTGATCCTAAGCCCACTACTATGGCGCTCAATGCTATCAACGAATTCCTCTACCTTTACCCTTCTACCCAATGGATAAAAGATGTAAAGAATATGCAAGACGAATTGCTCGGCCGCGTGGACGAAAAATCATTTAATTCGGCAGCACTCTATCATAAGATTGAAGACTATAAGGCTGCCGTTATGGCACTAAAAACCGCATTAAAAGATAATCCGGAAACACGCCACAGAGAAGAGATACTTTACCTTGTACTGTCTTCCAGCTATCAAATAGCCAAGCATAGTGTGCCGGAAAAGCAACGCGACCGTTACCAAACCGTTATCGATGAATACTACAATATCATCAGCGAATTCCCCGAAACAAAACACAAGAAAGAGGCTGACGATATGCACGAAAAAGCACTTGAATTTTTAGGAAAAAAATAATATTGAAATATGGAAAAGAAAACTGTTGTTCCTGTTAGTACTGTTACCCGCGATGTAAGTAAACTCTCTGCCCCTATCGGCAATGTTTACGAAACAACTATGATTATCGCCAAACGCGCTAATCAAATTGCGGCCGAAACAAAACAGGAATTGAACCGTAAATTGGAAGAATTTTCCAACTATTCCGACAATCTTGAAGAGACCTTCGAAAACCGTGAACAAATTGAAATTTCACGTTACTACGAACGTCAACCTAAGCCCACATTGATTGCTATTCAGGAATTAATGGACGGTAAAATTTATTACCGCAAGATAGAAGATCGTCCGGAAGAAAAAGAAAAGGAAAAATAGTTATCCTGCACCTTTATGCTTAAAGGGAAACACATACTACTGGGCATCACCGGAAGCATAGCTGCTTACAAAGCAGCTACCTTGGTACGCTTGTTTACCAAAGCCGGTGCTGAAGTACGTATTATGATGACTCCCATGGCCAAGCAGTTTATTACTCCGCTAACCATGGCTACCCTCTCCAAGCACCCCATACTGGTTGATTTTTTCAACCCTGAAAATGGCGACTGGAATAACCATATCAGCCTTGGCGAATGGGCCGACTACTACCTTGTAGCCCCCGCCTCCGCCAACACCATTGCTAAAATGGCTAACGGCATAGCCGACAACCTTGTGCTAACCATCTATCTTTCTGCGCGTTGCCCTGTAATCGTAGCACCAGCTATGGATTTTGCAATGTTTGAACACCCCGCTACCCAAAGCAACCTGAACCGCCTGCGCAGTGATGAAGTGATCATTATTCAACCTGCAAGCGGCGAACTAGCGAGTGGGCTTGAGGGACAAGGGCGAATGGAAGAACCGGAAAAAATAGTAACATTCCTCGAGGCTTTGGACAACCAATTGGCTTCAAAAAAAAAAACACTAGCAGGGCTTAAAGTACTCATTACCGCAGGCCCTACCTACGAAGCTATTGACCCTGTCAGATTTATCGGCAACCACTCTTCCGGAAAAATGGGTTATGCCCTCTCCGAAGAAATGGCTGAACGTGGTGCCGACATCACACTCATCAGTGGTCCAACCCAACTCAAAACAATCCATCCTAACATAAAATTAATTTCCGTAACTTCTGCCCACGAGATGTTCACCGCTGCCGACAAGGTATTTGACAATGCTCAAATTGCCATATTCTGTGCTGCCGTGGCCGACTTCACGCCCGCCAATCCCGGACAAGTGAAAATAAAACGCGGGAAAGATAATTTACAACTGCAATTAAAGCCCACCATCGACATAGCTGCCACGCTGAGCCAAAAAAAGAAAAAAGGGCAATGGACCATTGGTTTTGCTTTGGAAACAAACAATGAACAAGAAAACGCCCAACAAAAAATAGCCAAGAAAAATCTTGACCTTATTGTTCTCAATTCACTAAATGATAAGGGTGCGGGATTCGGCACCGACACAAATAAGATCACCATCATCAACAAAGAAGGGAAGAGTACTGCATTTGCCTTAAAATCGAAAGATGAAGTAGCCATAGATATTGTAGATGCAATAGAAACAATGGTTAATGATTAGTTGTTAATGAGAAAGACAGCCTTCATATATGTATTTTTAATAGCTTGGTTATCTGCCGGAGCGCAGGAGTTGCGTTGCAATTTCAGCCTTAACACCACTAAAATCCAAGGTACCAACCAATCTATTTTCAACACGCTGCAAAAAGACCTGCGCGACTTCATCAGCAACACCGCATGGACCAACAACCGCTACGCCGACGATGAGAAAATAGAATGTAACTTTTTTCTCACCATCACCGAACAAATCAGCACCAACGAATTTCGCGCCACCCTTCAAGTGCAATCCAGCCGGCCTGTATACGGCAGCACCTTCATCACGCCCATGTTTAACTACATGGATAATGAGGTTACCTTCACCTACATTGAGTATGACCAAATACAATTCAATGAGCAAACGTACAGCGGCTCTCTCTCCTCTATCTTTGCCTTTTATTGTTACATTATACTGGGACTCGATTATGATTCTTTTTCTTTACGCGGCGGTACGGATCTTTTAAAGAAGGCCGAACACATTGTAGTGAATGCACAGAATGCATCTGACAAAGGATGGAGGCCCTATGACGGTTCACGTACCAACCGCTACTGGATGATTGAAAACATGCTTAATTACAAGTACGGCCCCATGCGCAATGCCTACTACAAATACTATCGCCTGGGACTTGATGTAATGAGCACACGAACCGGTGAAGGACGTGATGCCATTACAGAAGCGCTGGTAGACATACAAAAAGTTTACCGCGATAAACCTGATAACTACCTCTTTTTTCTCAAATTATTTTTTGATGCCAAGGCTGATGAGATTGTCAACATTTACATTGAGGCACCGGAACAGGAACGGCTTCGTGCTTATCAAATATTAGTAGAGGTGGATAAACAAAACGAGAAAAAATACATCAAGCTAAAAGAACAAACCACTAAATTTTAGTTCCATGCTGCAAACACTGTCCATAGAAAACTACGCACTCATTGATAAGCTGGACATATCACTTCCCGGAGGCTTAAGCATTATCACCGGCGAAACCGGCGCCGGAAAATCAATATTACTAGGTGCACTGTCCCTCATTCTCGGACAGCGCGCCGACACCTCGGCTTTAAAGGATAGCAGTCGCAACTGCATGGTAGAAGCAGCTTTTAGCATTGAAGGTTACGGTTTGGAAGATTTTTTTATGTCTAACGACCTCGACTATGAAACAAACACGACAATACGGCGGGTGATCAGTCCCAATGGCAAATCACGCGCCTTTGTCAATGAAATTCCCGTGAACCTGAATGTGCTAAAAGATTTGGGAGAGAAACTAATTGACATACATTCCCAACACCAAAATCTACTCATTGGCGCCACCGCATTTCAAGCGGCTGTAGTAGACGCACAAGCCGGGCATAGCAGCATATTAGCCTCCTACAAGCAGGCATTTAAAGCCTACAGAGAAGCCTTCAATGCACTCACCGAATGGCAAAATAAAGCAAAAGAAGCAAAAGCCGAACATGATTACCTGCTCTTCCAACATAATGAATTAAACGCGGTACAGCTTAAAGCAGGTGAACAGCAGGAGTTGGAAGAAGAGCTGAAACAGCTTACCCATGCCGAAGAAATAAAAACCGCACTCACGAAGGCTAATGCTGTATTAGCTGACGAAGAGCTATCTACCGATAATCTGCTGAGAGAAGCGGTTCACACACTACAAAAAATAAGCATCGTTTTACCGGCAGCACAAGAACTATCGGAACGCCTAAACTCTACACGTATTGAAGTGCGTGATATCAACAATGAAATAGAGATCCTCAACGGAAAAACAGATATTTCTCCGGAGCGTTTAACTATTGTTGAAAATCGCCTCAACACCATTTATTCACTACAACAGAAGCACCACTTAAGCAGCATAGAAGAATTGATAGTGCTGCATGAAAATATCAAAGAAAAACTCAACAGCATAGAAAACTTTGATCAGGTGCTGCAGCAGCTTCAAGCCACACATGACCTGCAATATAAGATGGCGAGCAGCCTGGCTGAAAAGATGTCCGAACAACGCAAAAGCACAAGCCCCGGCATAGAACAACATATCTCCTCCATGCTGCAACACTTGGGTATGCCTCATGCCGCATTCCGCATTCTAATTAATGACACCGAAGAATTGCATGCCGGCGGAAAAAACACTATCACCTTCCTTTTCTCCGCCAACAAAGAGATAGCACCGCAAGAACTGGCACGCATAGCTTCGGGCGGTGAAATATCACGTGTGATGCTTTGCCTTAAATCGCTGATGGCACGAAGTAGCGGTTTACCCACTATGATCTTTGACGAGATTGACACCGGTGTGTCCGGAGACATAGCGGACAAGATGGGTAACATCGTGTATGAATTATCAAAAAGCATACAGGTAGTCAGCATTACCCACCTGCCACAAGTTGCAGGAAAAGGTGATGCCCACTTTGTAGTATATAAACAAGAAAACAGTGCCGGAGTAACCACCACGAACATTAAGAGCCTTAATGCCGACGAACGTGTGATGGAGATAGCCAAGATGCTAAGCGGACAAAACATCACCCAAGCCGCGATTGAAAATGCTAAAGAATTACTAAAATCATAAATATATGCGATTAATTATACAAGAAAACTACGAGCAAATATCCAAATGGGCAGCCGCTTATATCGTGCAAAAAATAAAGGCCTTTAATCCCACCGCCGCCAACCCCTTTGTGCTTGGGCTGCCTACCGGTTCTTCCCCATTGGGCACATACCACGAACTCATACGCTTGCATAAAGCAGGGAAAGTCTCATTTAAGTACGTTGTCACATTCAATATGGATGAATATGTAGGACTGCCTAAACAACACCCTGAAAGCTATTATTCTTTTATGTGGAACAACTTTTTCAGTTGTATTGATATTCCCAAAAGCAATGTTAACATACTTAATGGAAATGCTAAAAATTTAGCTGAAGAGTGTCGCAAATATGAAGACAAAATTAAAAACTACGGTAAGATCCACCTTTTCATGGGCGGTATAGGCCCCGACGGGCATATTTCTTTTAACTAACCCGGTTCTTCTCTCTCTTCACGCACACGCATAAAAACGCTCACCACCGACACCATTATTGCCAACTCTCGTTTCTTTGACAATGATATTACCAAAGTGCCGAAAACCGCATTAACCGTAGGTGTAGGTACCGTAATGGATGCTGAAGAAGTATTGATTATTGTGAACGGACACGGTAAAGCACGCGCCTTACGTCATGCCGTGGAAGAAAGCGTGAACCACATGTGGACCATCAGCGCCTTGCAGATGCACCCTAAAGGCATTATTGTATGCGACGATGCTGCTACTATTGAGTTGCGTGTGGGCACCGTGAAATATTTCAACGAAATTGAATCCGGCAATTTGAATGCCAAAAATATGCTGAAATAAACTTGTTCGAAGAGAAGCCTCATACCTTACGTAGCCTCTTCCGTGAACACCGCCTCGGAATCTACGTTACTATCTCCGTACATTTGCTGTTGGTTATTTTATTCTTGCTTTATAATATCGACAGCATAACCCGCGGAGACCTGTCCTTCGTGCTCGACTTCTCCAAACAGGAGGCTAAAGTAGCCAAGCAGGAAAAAGATGAGCGTCGCAAAACCTTCGAAAAAGAAATCAATAAGATAGTGGGGCAATCCAGTTCCAATGCCGCCCGTAATGTGGCGGTAGACCAATCGGAAAAACAGGGTAGCCTGCGTGACGACCGGCATACCGACCCCTCCGCCATTTATGATGAGGCACGCAAGGTACAAGAGCGCCTTGATGCTTCACGCCGCGCGGCAGAACAGCAGCAAGGGGGAGACATAGCTGTTGCGCCTAATAAAAGTACTCCTACAAAATCTGAAACCTACAAAGGCCCGTCAGTACTTTCCTACGACCTTGGCGGCCGTAAAGCCATGCGTATGCCTGTACCTGTGTATCAGTGCCAGGGCGGTGGTGATGTGACGGTATTGATAGAGGTTGACCGGCGCGGTTATGTGGTGAACACCACCATCAGCATTAACGGCTCGGTGGATAATGACTGTTTGCATGCTGCGGCGCGGCGCGCTGCTTCTACCTCACGTTTTGCCGCCAATGCCAACGCACCACAGCGACAAAAAGGGCATATCATATATAGGTTTGTGAAGCAGTAATTATGGCCTCAGCATTCCGTGTAGTTGGTAGACATAAAAGTTCTGCACGTGCTTGCCGCAACGCGTTGATTTCACTATTTGCGGCTCACTTATAGTTGTAAAATAAGTTCCAAACAATTCCTGAGGGTCACGGTAGTCGTGGCTTGACACAATATACCAACAATCCATGCCCTCATGGAAGCCACCACGTTCCTCATTAATCCAGGCAAACTTATGTATACGCTCAAGGTCGCCTAAGGCCAAGACATGAGTGTGATTAGGCGCTGCCACATAGTAATCAAGATGCGCAGCCGGGAACCAGCGGTAGGATAATATGGGTGCACCGGCAGGCATTTCTCCTGCCTCTACTGCTTGTTGTTGTATCAACGCAAAACCCTCCCCCATTTCTTGCCACCCTGACATATCCAAAGAAAAATCATATTTTCCCAATTCTTTTCCATCGGGGTGAGAATCCGGGAATGGTTGCCCTGTTTTAATCTGTATACAAGCGATGATCAGCCCTACGGACAATATTGACAGTCCCACTACATTCCATACGCTGAAGTAACGGAAGGTAGTATATTTATGGTCTATCCATGCAGCAGTGAGGGGTATAAGTGTCACAAAGGCCGGGCCCGTCCAGTGTGGCAATGTGGAGCGGAAGCAGGCTATCAGCCAAAAGAGAAATATCATAGGCAAAGCTATCCACAAGAATAAACGTATCCATTTTTTTTCAATGAAAACAGGTTGGCGGAAGCAAGCTATGACAGCGATTACTGTTACAATAAAGTTGACGGGATTGTTATAGAGAAACTCACCTCCCAACTCTATGCCTAAATAATCAGGACGGAATTGCATAAAATCATTTACCCGCCCATAGTGAAAAGTGAAGCCTATGAATTCATTATGCAAGTTCCAAAACAACACCGGCAGCGTGCACAATAAGGAGAGGGCTACGGAAAACCACAGGCTTGTTTTCTTTAACCATGAACGGTCGTAAAACACAATGTAAGCCATCACGCCCGACCATATAAATACAGCTGTATATTTCGATAAAAAGGCTAATCCGACAAACAAGCCTGCCAGTATCAAATAGATATTTGGCTGGGTTGGGTGCAATGTTCCTAAGAAGACTTTCACCAATAACCATAAGGACAAGAGCCAAAAGAAGGACAATGGTGCGTCGGGCATTATGAAGGTGCCGGTAATGATGAAGGCGTACAAGGAGGCTACGTATAGCAAAGCTGCCACCCAGCCGGTGCGTTCATTTTTAATTAGTGTTCCTATTTGGAATATTAACCATGTATTTATCGCACCGAAGCACACGGCAGAAAATCGTATTGCCAATTCGGAGGTGAAAGTCATATCCAATGTAGTCAGCCAAATCACCCAGCCTATCATGGGCGGGTGGTCAAAATGACTCCATGCGGGGTACAAGGCAAAGAGGCGATAATAAACCTCATCATTACCCAACTCAAAAGCAGCAGCCAGTATCAATCGCACTAATGTTGATAGTGCAATTAGCAGGAATAGCGGTTTATGATATGAAGATTTATGAGTCATGATTTATTATTTATGAGTTATTATACGCTACATTGTAGTTAGGCGACATATCTATCGCATATTTACTATTTACAGAGTTAGAGAAAGTGACGGTAGCCAAAACTTCTTCTTCCTGCAGGCATGAGGTATCCGGCACCGGAACAGGGTGCGTGAAGGCCTGGCCTTGCAGAACAAGGGAGGAGAAGAGAAATAATATGTAAAAAAAATTATGTTTCATTTACTCATTGCTAATTCTACCACGGTTCTGCTTTTTTTACCCAATTCTCTTTTGCTAATTTTAGCCAACTTTCATCATATGCTTCTTGTGTAGTAAAAGGATAACTATATGCATCATAATCTTCCAGGTTTCTAAAAAACCGTTCTCTTATTACCCAATCTTCTTTTTTATTTTTCTCAAGGTAATACTTATAGATATTAAATGTTGCTATCTGTTTTAATTTTTCAAAACTCAATGGGGTATGAATATTTTTCTGATAATATTCACGAGGTAAGACCATATAAGCCCCTCTAAAGAAATACCATCCGCAGTATTAGTCTTTTCAACTTTTCGCCGTAGTATTGAAAAGAACATCTTATTTCCTAGCTCATTTACACAGAAAACAGAGTCTAATTGATAGTCCACTGTAACACCATAATATTTCCACAAACCTAATTCATGCTTCTGCCAATCACTAATACTATCGTTAGCCATTTTGTAAATGGCATAATACTCCTCTTCGCCCAATATAGACTGAGACATATTCAACGTCCTAGCACGAATATCTGCAATCTCTTGTAGATCATACTCTACTATCTTCTTCTTTTGAGTACAACTAATACACAATAAGACTATAGACATCAACACTATAAAACTAATTTTTCTGTACAACATAACCATCTTCATCTTTCTTCAACTTTTCAAATATCCATTTATAATTTCCTATAGTGTGGCTGCTCACAAAACCCTGTGGCACATTATCAGGGATAAAAGCCCGATTATTGTTTGTTAATCCTTTAACTTGGCACTGCGGCGCCACCCCATCTTGCTGATAGATGGATTTTGTTTCATCACTGCCATACTGCCATACCTGCATGAAATCCGCCGGATTCACCGAGCCGCTACATGCATTCTCCGGTGCTATAATGTAAAAGCCGCCCAGTCTAACCCCTGTCACCCCTGATTTAAGCGCTTCTATAATACCCAAGGCATAAGCAAAGCCCATACTGTGGCATACAATATCCAAGGTGTCTGTCGATTGAAAATCACTGTTTTTCAATTCTTGTATGAGGTTTAATCCAGCCTTATTACCCTCGGCCTTCCGTTGGTTAAATCCGATTGTGTTGGATGCTTTGTTCAATCCGTTTACATTTAATGCCCTACAAGTAGCAGGTGAGGTACCCGACTCAAACCATGTCCCCCGTGTCAATATGTGTATGGCATCGCCGCCATACTTCAATGCTGCATCAGTAAAGCCTGCAGGCCAGGTACTAATACTTGCCCTTGCACTACACCAAAAATTGGTAATCGTTTTGTGATTCGAAGTCTCTATGCTCATATGCCCATCAGCATAAAAAGTCTTGATGGGTCGCAAACGATCAGTAAAGGCATAGTTAATACCCTCCCAATAGTCATAAGTATCTTTAATGCTTATCTTATTATCTGTCCGTGACAGTTCGTTTTGAGGGCCGCGGTAACCATTAACAAATAGAACAACATTGCCTCCTTTAGTGGTTAAATATTTACGCATCATACTCATGTCTGCTTTTCTGGTAAATGTAAATACCAAATTCCCAACTTCCAAATTGTAATAGTTATTTAAGGCATGGGATGCTTCTGCAACATCTTGTGCTTTTGCCTGCATCGTTGTGATGGCTGCCTTTGCTTTAATAGCGATAGTGGGATAGCGGTAACCGCAAATAACAAGACCGGAGGTATAGTTTAACATCTGATCCTTATTCATTTTTATGTCGGCTGATGTTCCACTAATGATAGCACTTCTTAAATTATTTACAATTTGTATAATCCTATTAGGATCAATTGCCATCCCCGCCTCGTCCTTCTCAAAGATGCTCACCAGTGCTGCCGGGTTGGACAACTGATCCCACTGCCATTTGGACAAATGAACAGCCCCCTCCCGGCCTCCCCCCAAGGGGGAGGAGCCGGACTCGACAACATAATCCATCAGGTTGTTTGTCGTTCCTTTGGTTGGGGGGGCCAATTGATCGTCAAAGGTGTGCCGCAGCTTCCACCTGCCGTGCCCTAGTTCATGGGCTATGGTGCGGTAAAGGGTTTCTTTGGGTTGATCCTGCGTAAAGATATACCCGAACTGTTTACCCCGAGGCATATCGCCTGCCATAAGTTCCCCTTTCATCTCCCCGGAGTTGAGCAAAAAGAGGTAAACGCTTGAGTCGTCGAATTGATCTTGCCTGTACGTTTGGTAGGCCGCGTTCAAAGCCTTCATCTCGGGGGTGTAGGCCGAAAATAAGTTGCTGCCCTTGCTGTCAAGGTCGCTGAGGGTGTAGGTGAAAGCGTTGTCCTGCGTTACCGTCCACGTTACTCCGTATTGATTGTAGATACGGTTGAGGTAGGTCTCCACCTCTTTGGCGTTAAGGGTATTGTTGTTCACCGCCACCAGCGTGAGCTTATGCTGTTGCGACTGGTAGGTGGCCACGTTCAACTTGCCCAGGGTGGAATAAGTCTGGGCGCCCGGCAGGTGGCCAAAAGCATAAACCTCCTGCACGTCATTGACAGGACCCGCCGTTACGGTGAAAGTATAAGTATTGCCGCTGCGGGTGGCCTTATACACGGTGCCGTTTGGGGTGCGGAAAACCACCTTGTCGGGATCTATACGCTCGTCTTTGATGGCTATGCTTGCCTGCACCTCGTCACTGCCTCCCTCTGGCAGGAATTTGTAGGGTATGGCGTAGTTGGGTGTGAGCTTTGGTTGGTAGGCATTGGCTATGAGCAAGGTTTTTTCAAAGTAAGCCGGAAGTGTATCTATGGCATATTTGCTATTTGCAGAGTTAGAGAAAGTGACCGTGGCGAGATGCGGGGAAGCAGCGGTGGAACTGTAG
>JAVBSQ010000090.1:0-9977 GCA_031556695.1 Bacteroidales bacterium
CCAATACAGGAACCATCACCTGTATAAGGGGGTTGGTGTCCATGAAGTGGCATGCCTCGTTATAAGCCTCGCGACTAACCAACAATAAGGTATTTACACCTGCGTGGATTACTAAAAATACCATTAAAAATAAGCCACTAAGACTCATTACAAGCTTTTTACCGATAGATGAAGCGAAAATGTTTGCCATAACAAGGATTTAAAAATTTGGTACGCAAAAGTACACAATATAATTACGAATTACAAATTACGAATTACGAATTACGAGGTGGTTGTTGTAAATCATTGATTTTCTTTCCATTCAAAGGAGTAGATGATGGCCTCTACCTGTCTCAAATAGTTCCGTTTTTCGCCACTGGGGTTATAAACATAAGCCTCCAAAACAAGCACATTTTGGCCTGTTTTATCTAAAAAAACATGACTGATAAACGGTCCGCCCATAAAATCGTTTTCCACCTCCCACAAACCGCGGGTTTCAATAAAGTGTATCTTATTAAATAGAAGATGGCGTGATTCAGGGGCAATAAAAGACGCCGTGGTCATGTATGTATTATCATAAGGTCCAGGCACTTCTTCTTTCAATATGGCATTACGTTGGGCAATGATGTTCTCATTCCGGAAGGAAGTACTGTCCTTGTACGGATATTTATAAATGAAGATACCTAACTGTGCCTTCTTGGTTTCATAACCTATCCAAATAAATTTTTCATTTTTTTTACGCAATATGTAGCCCTGTGGAATATAGGGTGATCCGCCTATGGCTTTGTTTACAGTGTCGCGCAGGGCTCGGTCTTCATATTTTTTAGCGTTGTTAATCTGCCGGTCACGCTCTGCATGCTCCAGGATATGCGCCAGTCGCTCTTCATGCTGTTGTATGAGCGCTACTATATTTTCCGCATTGTTTCCGTTGATGCGTACCACGGTTTGCGGCTGTGCCCAAATGTCGTGCTTCACAATAATTTCTGCAGGAATACTGTCGGACATTATCTGAATAAACACCACATTCCGGTGAACCTGAAACAGATTACTGAAGGCATTCTCCGGGATACTGATGATGTCAAACTTACGTTCAAACTGTGGCAGGGCAGGGTAGGCCGGAGCCAACAGCTCTTTCACAGTTTTGGTGAAGGTAGTGTCCCAAAGTTGTTTGTCATATACCACTACCACCTCTCCGGCCTTTCCGCCTATAGTGCTTTTAAGCTGCGGGCCATTCTGGCAACCGGCCAGGGTAACTATAACTGTTACGCAAAGTAAGTGTAATGTTGTTTTCATCATTGGTGATTAATTAAATAATCTGTAAATATCATTTCCGAAGGCCAACAACATCAACCCCATTAGGAAAATGAAGCCTATGAGTTGTGCCTGCTCTAAAAATTTATCGCTGGGTTTACGACGGGTGATGAGCTCGTAGCACACAAAAAGCGTGTGTCCGCCGTCAAGGCCGGGGATAGGAAGAATATTCAGCACAGCCAGCATGATGGATAAGAAAGCGGTGATGTTCCAAAAGGCGTGCCAGTCCCACGAACCAGGGAAAATTTTGCCTATGGTGATAAAGCTGCCCACCGACTTGTATGCCTCTGTTTTAGGGGTGAAAATCAGTTTCAGCTCACTGAGGTAATTACTTACTGTTTTATAACCTTTCACTACGCCTCCGGGCAGGGCAGTGAGTAGCGAATACTCATGTGTGGTAGTTGTGAATAATTCGTTGGGATTACCGGGAAAGATACCAATTCTACCTTCATTATCTACTAACAAAGGAAGGTTTAAGAGTGAATCACCCCGCTGTATACCGGCGATGATGTATAAATTTTTATATCGTTTAAGTAAGGGTTGTATATCTTGTATAACTGTTACACTACTGTCGTTGATGGATACTATACGGTCTCCCGCTACCAAACCCGCATTAATATTTTGTGAACTGTCCGGCACGTTTCCTACAATAAATGGGAAGCGTAACTCAAACATGCCCGGCTGCAGCATGGCCGGTAAGTATTGATGATCTATGCTGAATGTGACGGTGTCGATTCCGCGCAATACTGTAGCTGTATTAGCTTGCTGACGTATCAAATTCATTTGTGCCTCGTTGTAACGCTCTACGGGTTTTCCGTCAAAGGCTAATATTTTATCACCGTTCTGGAAGCCAAGCTCCAAGGCCAGTTCATTGCATTGCACGCCATAGGTGGCATCTTTGCTTGCCAGATAACTATCGCCCCAGGCATATAACATACCGGCATAAATAAGTATGGCTAGCAGGAGGTTATTCACCACTCCACCTACCAGCACCCAAAAACGTTGTCCCGCCGGTTTGGAGCGATATTCCCAAGGTTTAGGCTCTTGTTTCAATTGCTCTTTATCCATGGATTCATCTATCATGCCTGATATCTTGCAGTAACCACCCAGCGGCAGCCAGCCCAGTCCCCACTCCGTTTTGTCGGGGTGTTCTTTCCAGCTTTCCGGTATATCCGGCGAGAAAAAGGAGAATTGCCATTTGCCATTGATTTTTTTAGCTCTAACAAGCGCAATGCCCGGATTGAAGAAGAGGTAAAACTTGTCTACCCTCATCTTGTAAAACCGAGCCCACATAAAGTGCCCCAGTTCGTGTATAAACACAAGGATAGAGAGCGATAATACCAGTTGTATGATTTTTAAAGCGATTTCCATTATTTAATATTTTGTTGTGCTATAATTCGTGCTTCTTTATTGGTTTGCTGCAAGTCATTGAAGGAAGGCTGTGATATAAAGCCTGTTTGCTGCATTGTTTTTTCTATAATTTGAGGAATAATCGTAAATTTAATTTTATCCTGCAGGAAAGCAGCTACAGCTACCTCATTGGCGGCATTCATGGCACAGGCAATATTTCCGCCGCGGTGAAGGGCCTCATAGGCCAGTGCAAGACAAGGAAATTTATTGGTATCGGGAGGAAGGAAATCCCAACTTTTAGCTTCCGTGAAGCTAATTCGTTGGCCGGGCATGGGCAGGCGATGGGGGAAACCGAGTGCATATTGTATAGGTACCTTCATGTCCGGTAATCCTAGTTGTGCTTTGATGGCGCCATCAACAAACTCCACCATAGAGTGGATAATGGATTGAGGGTGTACCACTACGGCTATTTTCTCTACAGGAAGGTCAAAAAGCCAACGGGCTTCAATCACCTCCAGTCCTTTGTTCATAAGGCTGGCCGAGTCTATGGTTACCTTTGCACCCATGCTCCAGTTTGGATGTTTGAGAGCCTGTTCCTTGGTCACCTTAGCCAGCGTTTCAGCAGGGGTGTGCAGGAAAGGTCCGCCGGAGGCAGTGAGGTAAATTTTTTCGATCCCACTTTTTTCTCCCGCCAGGCATTGGAAGATGGCGGAATGTTCAGAGTCCACGGGGATAATGGGCGCACGTTTATCGAGCGCTGTTTCCATCACTATACGACCTGCAGCTACCAGTGTTTCCTTGTTGGCCAGCGCCACTGCTTTCCCTGCGTTGAGGGCGGAGAGGGTAGGTTCCAGTCCCGCAAATCCTACCAGCGATGACACTACCATGTCCGCTGTGTCCCATGCGGCCACTTCGTTTAAAGCTTTAGCGCCCGCATATACTTTGATAGGGTGAGAGGCTAGGGCATCAGCTACTTTTTGGTATAAATTTTCATCAGCAATAACCACTGCGTTTGGCTGGAAAGCTATCGCTTGCTGAATGAGGAGGTCGGCATTACTGTTAGCAGTGAGTACTTCCGCTTCAAACAAATCAGCATGCAAACGCATAATCTCTAGTGTTTGCGTTCCGATGGAGCCCGTGGAGCCTAGTATGGAAATGCGTTTTTTTGTCATGGAGGTGTTTAGAAGGAGATATATTTTTCGGGATCAACAGCCATTCCGTCTTGCCATAATTCAAAGTGCAGGTGCGGACCGGTGGATAGT
This sequence comes from Bacteroidales bacterium, assembly GCA_031556695.1. GTDB lineage: Bacteria > Bacteroidota > Bacteroidia > Bacteroidales > UBA932 > UBA932. Next base: position 3,903 of record JAVBSQ010000090.1, read on the forward strand.
TGTCCGGAGTTACCGATGATGGCAATGGCTTCGCCTGTTTTTACTTTCTCCCCTTCTTTTTTTAATAGTTTAGCACAGTGTTTATACACTGATATGGTGTTGTTCTTATGCTGCAACTGTATGACATAACCTGTGTCCTCGGTCCATGCAGCCAGTATTACCGTGCCGTCAAGTATAGCAGAGATAGCGCTGTTGGGAGAGGTTACTACGTCCACTCCGAAATGGTTGGAAGAGAGATGAAAGCTACTAGTGACTACACCTTTTATGGGTGAAAAATAATTGGACGATAATACTTGATTGTCTTTTGCTGCACCTGTTTTTTCCGCTCTTAGCCCAATTTCGGAGCTAAGCTCCCGCTCCATCTCCAGGCGAAGGAGGGAGTCTTCTTTAGAATGGCGACTGATTAAAATTTTTCCCGATATTACAGAGTCGGCAGCTTGTGAAATGGCTGATACGGGATCTTTACCTGTCATGATAAGGTTGAGGTTGGTCAATTGCAGCTCCCACTTGTACATCATCATATCCAGTGAATCGGCCCGCAGAGCGTTCTGTACAATGTCGCGACGTGTTTTATCATCAGGGTAGCCGGGAATAAACTCACGTAGCGGAGTGAAGGCTATCATTACAATAACGAAGGAGATGATGGCTACGATAATCACATTGAGAAGTATGGTAGCCTCCAGTCCCGATAGGCGAAGGTGCCATAATTGTTTGTAAGAAGCGTCGTTGTATATGGAGAAGCGGTATTTATGCTTCAGTACACCGTCTTTCTTTTTAGGTTCGTTATAGTAGTCTTTTTTGGCCATAGCTATCAAAACTACAAAGATACAAAAAAATATCTAATCTGTCACTTTTACAAATACCTCCTCACTTCGCCAGAGTCCGTGTTTGTTGCAGTAGACTAGGGCGGTAAGCCTCATGCTCACGGTTGGTACTACTTCAAAAGGGACTTCTATTTGTAGTGGCTCACTGCCTAATACACTGGAATTTAAGGTGGCTTCGCCGATTAGCGTTTCCAGGTTCCATAATTGTATATACACAAAGTGATGCACCTCGGTATTGGGGTGTTTGGCTTGTGTGCCTATACGCACTGTGGCGGTAAACGGTTCATCGCGGCGCACTTCGGTGGCACATACTACCACGGGGGTGTGTTTGTCGGCGTAAGCGCGGACAATGTCGCTGCCGTGGGCAAAATCGGAGTAGGTGAAAAGGCGGGGCATATCAAATGAGTTAAGAGTTAAAAGTTGAGAGTTACGGGGCAAGTACAAATATAGGGAGAAGTATTGGTTTTTTGAATGAAAGTTGTACATTTGTATGTAAATTTGTAAGTGCCTTATTTTTCTGCAGTTTGATGAAAACAACTAGTACATATCTCAAATTATTGCATGATTTTAAGATTCAGCATGCTAGTGAGTATGGAATCCTTCGAATGGGGGTTTTTGGATCTGTAGCCAGGGGTGAACAAATAGGATCCTCAGATGTGGATATTTGCATAGAAGCACCTCCTTTGAGTCTATTTGAGTTGTCGGGGCTTTATTTGCAATTAGAAGAGTTGCTGGGTACTCATGTTGACATAGTACGTATGAGAGATACAATGAATCCTCAGTTTAAACAACGTATAGAAAAAGAGGTTGTTTATGTATGATAGAGAACTTGTACTGGATGCGCTACAACATGTAGAAATATCCATTGACGAAATATTGCAGTGGACATCTTCTGTTAATGATGTCGATGATTTTGTTACCTCTACAAACGGAATGATTTTGCTGAATGCTATTTGCATGAAATTGATGGCCATTGGGGAGGAAATCAAAAGCGTAGACAAACGTAGTCAAAAAATGCTATTCCCATCATATCCTTCTATTGATTGGCGGGAAGTGATGAAAATGCGAGATGTTATTGCCCACCATTATTTTGAGATTGACGCGGAAGTAGTGTTTAAATCAATAAAGGGTGATATGCCTCCACTACTTGCAATTATCCGGCAAATTAAGACAGACATTTTGGCCGATTTGCAATAAAAAAACAGCCACCCGGAGGTAGCTGTTTTCCATTACTAATTCACTTTGTTATTCTTGACTGTGGCTGTGGCCTTCGTGGTGATCACGATGCTCACGGTGCTCATGACTGTCATGGCGATTTTCGCGGGGTTCACGGTAATCACGACGCTCACCACGGTCATCTCTGCGACGGTCATCTCTGCGGTCGTCACGGCGGTCACGGAAACCACCACCACCACGGCGGTCATCTCTGCGGTCGTCGCGGCGCGGTGCGCGGGGACGAATTTCAGGTTCTATGTAGCCCTCCGGTTTTTCCTGCAAGGCACGCATAGAAAGGCGTAATTTGCCGCTTCTCTCATCAACTTCCAACAGTTTCACGGTTACCGTGTCACCTTCCTTCACGTAGTCGGTTACCTTCTCTACCCGGCTCCAAGCCATCTCAGAGATATGCAATAAGCCTTCTTTTCCGGGGAGAATTTCAACGAAAGCACCGAACTCAAGGATAGACTTCACCTTGCCGGTATAGTCTTTTCCTACTTCAGGATTGGTTGAAAGACCTTTGATCCATTCCAAGGCTTTTTCAATTGATTCTTTATTGTCTCCAAATACTGCTACCAAACCTTTGTCGCCTTCTTCAGTGATGGTAACGGTGGTGCCGGTAGTTTTTTGAATTTCTTGTATTACTTTACCACCTGAACCAATAACAGCACCGATAAATTCTTTGCCGATTACCAGTTGCTCCAAGCGGGGAACATAAGGTTTAAACTCGGCACGAGGCTCGCTCATGGTTTTCATCATCTCACCCATGATGTGCAAACGGCCTTGGCGGGCTTGCTCCAACGCTTGTTCGAGCACTTCGTAGGGCAGTCCGTCTACCTTAATGTCCATCTGTGTAGCAGTGATACCATCAACGGTACCGGTTACTTTAAAGTCCATGTCACCCAAGTGGTCTTCATCACCCAGGATGTCGCTTAGCACTGCGTATTTCTTGGTTTTGCTGTCGGTAATCAATCCCATGGCAATACCTGAAACGGGCTTAGCGATTTTTACACCGCAGTCCATCAAAGCCAGGGTTCCGGCGCAAACAGTAGCCATTGACGACGAACCGTTTGATTCCAAAATATCTGATACTACACGTATAGCATAAGGGTTTTCAGCACCGATAGGAACTACAGCCTTAAGGGCGCGGAAAGCCAAATTGCCATGTCCAATTTCGCGGCGACCGGTGCTGCGTTGAGGACGGGCTTCACCGGTAGAGAAAGGAGGGAAGTTATAGTGCAGTACAAATTGTTGTGATTCTTGTGACAGAACATCGTCCACAGGTTTCTCATCTAACTTGGTACCCAAGGTAACGGTAGTTAGAGATTGTGTTTCACCGCGGGTGAAAATAGCGGAGCCGTGGGCAGCAGGCAGATAGTCTATCTCGCACCAAATAGGGCGAATTTCACGGGTATTACGTCCATCTAGACGAATGCCTTCGTTGAGGATCATGTTGCGCATAGCTTCTTTTTCCACGTCGTGGTAGTAGCGGCCCACAAGCGATTTTTTCTCGGCACGTGCTTCCTCCGGTAAGGTTTGCAGGAACTCTTCTTTCAATGCAGCAAAGGCATCGGTGCGTTCGTGCTTGCCTTGTCCTGATTTAGCTATAGCATAACATTTGTCGTAGCAATATTGATGAACAGCAGTGCGCAGTTCTTCGTCATTGCTCTCATGGCAATAGGTGCGTTTTACCATTTTACCTACCGCTTCCATCAATTCCATTTGCGCTTGGCATTGTTTTTTGATTTCTACGTGGGCTGTTTTGATGGCTTCGAGCATATCACTCTCTTGCACTTCTTTCATTTCACCTTCCACCATCATAATGTTGTCTTGCGTGGCAGCAACCATAATGTCGAGGTCGGCTTGTTCCAGTTCTTTGAAACCGGGGTTGATTTTAAACTGATGGTCGATGCGGGCAACGCGTACTTCAGAGATAGGTCCGTTGAAGGGAATATCACTAACTGCTAAGGCTGCTGAGGCGGCCAGACCGGCCAACGCATCAGGCATAATATCTTTTTCGGCAGAAATAAGGGTTACGTTAACAAAAACTTCTGCGTGGAAATCGTCGGGGAACAAGGGACGCAGCGCGCGGTCAATCAAACGTGATACTAAAATTTCGTAGTCACTGGGGCGGCCTTCACGTTTCATGAAACCACCTGGGAAACGGCCGGCTGAGGCAAATTTCTCTTTATACTCCACCTGCAGGGGCATAAAGTCAACATCTTCTTTTGCTTCTTTAGCGCAAGTAACGGTAGCCAATAACATGGTCTTACCCATTTTCACTACCACTGAGCCGTCGGCTTGCTTCGCCAACTTTCCTGTCTCAATCTCAATGGTTCTACCATCGTTCAACGTGATGGTCTTTTTTACAATATTCATATTTTTTTCTCTGTTAAATGTCGTCATGATAAAAGCAAGAAAGGCAAATGCACTGCATTGCCTTTCTTTAAGCTTCTTATTTTCGAAGGTTGAGTGCCTTAACTATCTCCCTGTATCTCTCAATGTCCGTAGCCTTCAGGTAATCGAGGAGGCGACGGCGTTTACCAACCAGTTTCAACAAAGCACGTTGTGTGCCGTAATCTTTCTTGTTGCTTTTCAGGTGATTGGTAAGGTGAGCGATACGGTAGGAAAATAGAGCGACCTGACTCTCGGGTGAGCCGGTGTCGGTATTAGACTTCCCGTACTGTCCGAAAATCTCTTGCTTTTTCTCTGCTGATAAATAAGGTTCCATAGCTAAGCAATTGATTTTTAGTTAATAAAAAATTAAATTCCCATTATTGGGGCTACAAAGATAGCCCTATTTTTCAGAATGGCAATTTTTACCTTAAATTAAAGTGTAAAATAGTGGTAATATTCTTTGATAGCCTTTCTTGGGCTTTTTTACATGCCTCATCTTCAATAAATAAGCCAAAAATAGAAGAGCCACTGCCGCTCATGGCTGCGTACACAGCTCCCTGAGCGTAAAGCGCTGCTTTAATGTCTGCTAAAACAGCGTGCTTGCTGAATACCGTAGCTTCAAAATCATTCACCAACCTGTCTTTCCACTCACTTACCGGTAGGGCAACAATCTCCTGTATGGACTGTGTCGGTGTTTGCGGAGTAATGCCGGAGTAGGCGCCGGCAGTGCTCACATGAATGCCCGGCACAACCAGCAAAAGAGAATACCCTTTTAGGCTTAAGGTAGAGGGCTGTAATATTTCCCCCCTTCCTCCGGCAAACATAGCCTGCTGCTGAATGAAGAAAGCACAGTCGCTGCCTAGTTGGGCGGCATACTGCATTAACTCGTGTGCAGGGAGGTTTAGTTTAAACATATTGTTAAGCAGGAGCAGCACGTGCGAAGCATCAGAAGAGCCGCCGCCCAGCCCTGCGCCCATAGCAATATTCTTGTGTAAATAAATATCTACCGGTGGTAGTGTATATTTTTGTGCTAAAAGGTGATAAGCTTTCAGGCATAAATTATCATCAACATTTCCCTCTACTTTTAATCCCGACAAGTGAAGTGCAGTGCTTTGTGCCGGTACGATCTCTAAAACATCATTAAAAGGGATAGGGTAGAAAAGGGTGGAGATAGTATGAAAACCATCGGGCCGCTTGTTGATCACTTGCAGCCCGAGGTTTATCTTTGCATGAGGAAAGTCAATCATAATTACGAATTTCAAATTACGAATTACGGACTAAAAGAACGATAATATAATCGTAATTATTAATTCGTAATTCGTAATTGGTTTTTATCCGCACTTGGAATAGCCGCAGCTATTGCAGGTGAGGCAACCCTCCTGATAAATCAGTGAGTCTGAGCCGCAACTGCCGCATTTTTGTCCCTGCTCAGCTTTGGTACCATCGGGGATATAGCGTTTAAGTGCACGTTCCACTCCGTTTTTCCAGGTGTTGATGGCTTCGCTATCCAACTCCAATCCTTGTACCAGGTTCACCACGTCAACAATGGGCATACCGTTGCGCAACACGCCTGAAATAAGTTTGGCGTAGTTCCAGTATTCTTTATTGAACATGTGTGAGATACCACCAAGAGTATTGG
>JAVBSQ010000038.1:0-6184 GCA_031556695.1 Bacteroidales bacterium
CTCTTCTATCTTTGTAGGTACACCTATTGTATACGACTTCTATCAGAAAAAAGAAAAAAAGCAATTGAACCCGGATAAAAAATAAGCCTTGGAAACCATCAGGGATATTTTTAAAATAGGCCACGGGCCCTCTAGTAGTCACACTATGGGGCCTCGTAAGGCTGCTGAACGCTTCCTTCAAAATAATCCGAATGCCCTTACTTTTAAAGTCACCCTTTATGGCAGCTTAGCGGCTACCGGAAGAGGGCACATGACTGATGTGGCTATATTGAGCGTTTTTGGCGCTGACAGGGTAACTATTATTTGGGAACCGAAGACATTCCTCCCGGCACATCCTAACGGTATAAAATTTGAAGCTTTTGATAAAAAAGAAAGGCTTTTAAATGAATGGACCACCTACAGCATTGGCGGTGGATATATTAGTGATACCGGACAGCGTGTGAAAGGAACGGATATTTATCCCATGTCAAAAATGACGGATATCCTTCAATGGTGCCAGCAAAACGGACGTACATTTTGGGAATTTGTGGAGATACACGAAGGCCCTGAAATTTGGGACTACCTCAGAGAGGTTTGGAACGTGATGAAGGCAGCATTGGAGCGTGGATTGGAAGAAGAAGGTGTATTGCCCGGAGAGCTAAAACTGCCCCGCAAAGCCTCCGCCTTCTACACCCGGGCTAAAAGTTTTCAAGGGATATTACAACGCCGCTCCATGGTCTTTGCCTACGCCTTAGCTGTAGCTGAAGAAAATGCTGCCGGCAACATTATTGTTACCGCACCCACCTGTGGCTCCTGTGGTGTGCTACCTTCCGTACTCTATAATTGTAGTGTGAATTATGAATTTCCCGATGTAAAAGTTCTCCGTGCCTTGGCTACTGCCGGATTGGTGGGAAATCTTATAAGAACTAATGCCTCTATCTCCGGTGCCGAAGTGGGCTGCCAGGGAGAGATAGGCTCTGCCACCTCCATGGCCTCCGCCGCTGCCGTACAGCTTTTTGGCGGTACTGTGGCTCAGGTGGAATATGCTGCAGCCATTGGTATGGAACACTTCTTAGGCCTCACCTGCGACCCCGTGTGCGGACTGGTGCAAGTGCCCTGCATTGAGCGTAACGCCTTTGGTGCAGCCCGTGCCATGGACGCCAACATGTACTCCATACTCACCGACGGCCGACACCTCGTGAGCTTTGACACCGTGGTGGAAGTGATGAAACGCACAGGCCATGATATCCCCAGCATCTACAAGGAAACGGCTGAAGGCGGACTGGCCATGCTAATAAACAATTAATCAATTACGAATTACGAATTACGATTGAACACAGAGCTGTAAGAACCGTAATTCGTAATTTGTAATTCGTAATTTTTATGATACGAGTTACAAATATAACCAAGAGCTTCGGCAGCCTGCAAGTGCTTAAAGGTATTGATACTACCATCAACAAAGGTGAAGTGGTAACTGTTGTAGGGGCCAGCGGCGCAGGAAAAACCACCCTGCTTCAAATTATGGGCACCCTTGGCCGTCCCGACACAGGTACCATACATATTAACGGCACCTCCGTGTTTGAGCTCAATAACCGGCAACTATCAGACTTCCGCAACCGTCACATTGGTTTTGTATTTCAATTCCATCATCTCTTACCTGAATTTACAGCCCTTGAAAATGCATGTATACCTGCTTTAATTGCCAAACACCCCAAAGCACAGGCAGAAAGTAGGGCAAAAGAATTACTTGATTTTTTGGGTTTAAAAGACCGATTGGATCATAAACCTTCAGCCCTCAGCGGTGGCGAACAACAACGCGTTGCAGTGGCCCGTGCTTTGATGAACAAACCCGATGTGCTATTGGCCGACGAACCTTCCGGTAACCTCGACTCCGCCACCAAACAAGAACTACACCGTTTATTTTTCACCCTGCGCGACGAGCTTGGACAAACCATTGTTATTGTAACGCACGATAATGACTTGGCTGCCATGAGCGACCGTACACTTACCATGAAAGACGGTGGAATAGTGATGTAGAAGAAATGTCAAACAGCTATTTCCGCTTCAAACAATTCACCATACAGCAGTCGGATGCTGCCATGAAAGTCAATACCGACGGCGTGCTCCTCGGCGCTTGGGTTCCTGTTGCCCACGCTTCACATATATTGGACATAGGCACCGGTACCGGTGTTATAGCCCTTATGCTTGCTCAACGTGCGCCGGAAGCGGCCATTGATGCCGTGGAAATAGACGAAGCCGCCGCTGTACAGGCAGCAGCTAACATTGCCGGCAGTCCATGGCCGCAACGTATAGCTGTAATAAACGATTCATTTCAAACCTACGCGCAGGAATGCAACAAGCGGTACGACCTCATAGTGTCCAATCCGCCTTACTTTGTTGACTCACTATTGCCCGGCGACCGGCAACGCGTACAGGCACGCCACGCCACAGCATTGCCTTATGGCGAACTCTTGGAAGGTGTGAATAAATTACTCACCGAAAAAGGCCGTTTATCCATCATTCTACCCTACGTGGAGGGTAACGTGTTTATTGCGCAGGCTGCCGCTGCCGGTTTCTACTGTACTCATAAAATAAATGTATGTAGCGCTGTGGGGAAACCGGTGAAACGATTGCTCTTATCCTTTGAGCGAAAAAACTATCCCTTACACGAACAAACATTGGCCATTCACTCCTCCGGAAGCACTGATTATACCCCTGAATACCGCACCCTCACAAAGGATTTTTATCTTCATTTTTAAGGAATTAGACTTTGGATGTTAAATATTCAACATATTTTGTAACTTTGTAAGTTCATAAAGTGTAATGGTTGAATTTGTTTAAATAACAATGTATGGAACTTTCATTTAAAAATATAGGGGCTGTAAAAAATACTGATGTAGATCTTTCTAAGAGATTGATCATTTTTTGTGGCCCTAATGGTACAGGTAAAACATACGTAAGCTATGCAATATATGGCTATTTGCGTACCCTATTACTGGGGGTGCCAATATTCAAATTGAACGAATTAATTAATAACAAAAAAATTTCAAAAGTAATAGATTTTGGAGCTATTTATGATTTAAAAGAGAACTATTTAAACCATTTACAAAACAATGTTAGCGAAATATTTGGTGTGAAATCAAGTAAATACTTTAGCGATTTTCAAGCAAATATTTCTTTAGATAAAAAAGCATTTATAAAAATACTACATAAGGCTTCTTTTGATACAACAATTACATTTGATAGTGTATCTATAAATTACCAAAAGGCTGAAAATTCAGAAGACCTGCAAATACAATTAGGGGGGGTAGTATCTTTGGAAAAGCTAAGCGATATGACCGAATCTTTTCATTTAGCTCTTTTATCAAAATACATCTGTAATGAGTCAATTCTCTCGGCTAGAATTTTACCTGTTGAGCGTAATGCCATATATACATTTGTAGATGAATTAGCTATTAATAATATGCAAGATGTATCTATATCAAATGAAAATGATGATAGATATCCAATGCCGATAAAAGATGCCCTTATTACTGCGGCGGATTTGCGAAATGTGAAAAATAAAGTTTCTCCTTTTGCCACATTAGCAGAAGAGATAGAAACTAATATCTTACATGGCCAAGTGTCTATTTCTGACGATGGCAGTTTGCGGTTTCTTTCAGACAAAACATCGGAACTGAAACTGCCAATACATCTCACAGCTTCTGTTATCAAAAATATTTCAGGCTTGCTTGTTTATTTGAAACATCAGGCATCTAAAGACGAGTTGCTGATAATTGATGAACCGGAAATAGGTTTACATCCGGATAATCAAATATTATTGGCACGTGTTTTTGCCAAATTAATAAACAAGGGATTACGTTTGTTGATAAACACGCATAGTGATTATATAATAAGAGAATTAAATAATCTGATCATGCTTTCATCAGATAAACCCGCACTTCAACAAAAAGCAAAAGAATTGGGATATAAGGATGATGAAAAAATAAATCCCAACGATGTTGGAGCCTACTTGTTTAACTATAATACGGATAATAATTGTAAAGTAGAGGTGGTTTCTCTTCCTGTTGATGACACCGGATTTTCTGTATCAACAATAGATAAGACAATCAGCGCTTTAAATGAGGTCTCGGAGGAGTTGTTTTATCAGTTAAAATATTCAGAAAATGAGTAGTTTAAATATTGTTTCTGAAATTTTAAATGAAGATTTTTTGGTGAGTGGTGACAAACTTATTGAAGAAAATAAAGATCATTTAGGAGTTTCATTCCGAATGGAAGTGCCGATTATCTCTGAAAAGAGTATTGCATATAAGTTGTATAAATTTGATCAGGCAGGAAAAACAATATTTCCCTATTTTAAGTCCGGACATGGTCTGAGAAAAGTATGTGATTATATTTTATTTGCAGAGGCCGAAGCCATCATGTATGTTTTTCCTATAGAATTAAAAAAGGGGACAAGACATAGTGCGGGCAAACAATTAAAAGCCTCAAAAGCATTTGTAAATTATATTTTGGATAGCGCAAAAAGAATAGGGCATGGATTAGATATAGATAAAATATATATCCGTACCATTAGAATTTGTGCAGAAGGAAGAAAAACAACGAAAGAGGAGGCTATTCGCTATATAGATGAGCATGTTGATTATCAGTGTCAAAAGTTTAGATTAAAAATGCTGATGCATTATTAAGATATGGGTCGAAAGAAAAAAAATGCAGAAGAAACGGTCGATAAAATCGATAAAGTAAAAGCCCCAAAAGCAAAGAAGGAAAAAGTTGAAAAATCTCCTTCGGAAACTCCTTTGATGCAGCAATACAACGCCATTAAAGCCAAACACCCCGACGCAATATTACTTTTTCGTGTAGGCGATTTTTACGAAACATTCAGCAGTGATGCTATCATTGCCAGTGAAATATTGGGCATTACGCTTACCCGCCGCGGCAACGGTATAGCCTCCTTCATTGAATTGGCCGGCTTTCCACACCATGCCTTGGAAACCTACCTGCCTAAACTGGTACGCGCCGGAAAACGGGTAGCTATTTGCGACCAACTGGAAGATCCCAAACTGACAAAGAAAATAGTAAAGCGCGGCATCACCGAGCTGGTAACGCCCGGCATTGCTTATAACGACACCATCCTCTCACACCGCGAAAATAATTTCCTCGCTTCGGTGTACATTGATAAAGACCGTGCAGGTGTTGCTTTCCTTGATATCTCTACCGGCGAATTTCATGCTGCAGAAGGTGCTTTTGATTACATTGACAAGCTGTTGGCCAACTACGCCCCCAAGGAAATAATATTAAAGAAAGAACAGGACAAACTTTTTACCGAACATTTCGGCGCAAAGTACTACACTTACAAAATGGATGAGTGGGCCTATTCGCCCGAAGCCACGCGCGACAAGCTGCTGACTCATTTTCAGACCTCCTCATTGAAAGGTTTTGGCGTGGAAGACCTCCGCTTAGGTACGGTATCTGCCGGCGCTATACTCTTCTATCTTGAACTTACGCAGCATGACAGGCTAAAACACATTACGGCCCTTTCGCGCATTGATGAAGACCGTTATGTGTGGCTCGACCGCTTTACCGTGCGTAACCTGGAGCTCTTTTATTCGCCTAATGAAAATGCCCGCACTTTGGTGGACGTGGTGGATAAAACCATCTCTCCCATGGGTGCACGCCTGCTCAAACGTTGGCTGGCCATGCCCCTTAAAGACGCTTCGGCAGTGAATTCCCGCCTTAACGTGGTGGACTATTTTCTGGCTCAGGAAGAATTACGTGAGGCGCTTAAAGCAAATATTTATGAGGTGGGCGACCTAGAGCGCATCATTTCCCGCGCCGCTGCCGGACGTTGTACTCCGCGTGAAGTAGTGCAATTAAAAACCGCCTTGCGCGCCTTGCAGCCGGTCAAGGATCAGTGTGAAAAAACTACGGAGCCAACCCTGCAAAAGATAGGTGAACAACTCAATGTCTGCGAAACTATGGCGCAGCGTATAGAAAAAGAAATTTGTCCGGAACCCGCCAACCAAATAGGTAAAGGCAATATAATAGCTGAAGGAGTAAGTGCCGAATTAGATGAATTGCGTAAAATATCACGCCACGGCAAAGACTATCTTTTGGAGATACAGCAACGGGAAGCTGAACGTACCGGTATCACTTCGCTGAAGGTGAGTTTTAATAATGTTTTCGGCTATTCCAGTGAAGTGCG
>JAVBSQ010000154.1:0-10933 GCA_031556695.1 Bacteroidales bacterium
AAAAATTTGCAGAAACAAAAAAAGGATTTACCTTTGTTACGCATTATGCGTTACGCACTTTGCGTAACGCATAATGCGTAATTAAAATTATCTGAAAATCAAATAGTTATAAAATGATTGCGCCGGACAACCCTTTTTTAACCGCAGGATACCTCTCTCCGGAATACTTCTGTGACCGGGAAGTTGAAACAAAAAAAATAGCGAACGCTATGATTAACGGTCGTAATCTAACACTATTATCAGCTCGCAGAATAGGAAAAACCGGTCTCATTAGAAATGTATTTCATCGCCTGCAAAAGAAAAAAGGTTGGCAAACTATATACGTGGATATAATGCCCACAGAAAATTTGCAAGAATTTATAAAAATTTTCACTGAGGCTGTTATTGAACAAGAGCGACTACAATCCAAAAATTATTTAAAAAAGATTGGATTACTACTATCCGGCATCAAAGCAAAATTATCATTTGATGAACTAAGCGGTATACCTTCCGTTGAATTAGATTACCAAACACCGCAAGAAGCGAAAAGAAGTTTGTCACAAATATTTCATTACCTCTCACAACAAGACACTCGCTATGCTATAGCTATCGATGAATTCCAACAAATAACGGAATATCCCGAGAAAAATATGGAAGCACTTCTACGTTCTCATATCCAACATTTATCTAATGTAAACTTCATCTTTTCGGGAAGCAATAAACATTTACTAACTTCCATATTTTCGGATCACAAAAGACCTTTCTATCAAAGTACCGATTTCATGTATCTCAATAAAATTGACATTAACCTATATTGTCTTTTTATTCAGGAAAAACTAAAAGAATATAAGAAAATACTCAAGCTCGAATTAATTAAAGAAGCAGTAGAACATTATAAGATCCACACCTTCTACGTACAAACATTTTTTAATAAATTATTTGAGCTCAGTGATAAGAAAATAGCCAAAGAAAATATTGACGCCACGCACAGATTAATCTTAGAAGAACGCGAGTATATATATTATGGCTACAGAAAACTTCTGACTCCCTATCAATTCCAATTATTAAAGGCATTGGCCAAAGAAGATGGTGTAAAACAAATCACAGCTTCCGACTTCATTGCCACCCACAAACTCAAACAAGCCAGTTCCGTGAACAGAGCTCTTAAATCACTCATCGAAAAAGAAATGATTAACGAAGAAGATGGTATATACTATGTATATGACGTATTCTTCTCTAAATGGCTCAACCGCTTACCCTAACCAAACAATACTATGAAATATTTTAACGATACCGACTGTGCTATTACCGTATGTGACCTTAACAGAATAGTGGTTTATTGTAATGAAAAATCAAAGCAGGTACTAAATAAAGGCAATGATTTAATCGGTTTTAATCTCAAAGATTGCCACTCCCCTGCTTCTTGGAACAAGATTGTAGAGATGCTACAATGCGGCACAAGCAACACCTATACCATTGAGAAAGCCGGACAGAAAAAAATCATCCATCAAATGCCCTGGCGTGAAAACGGAGAAGTTAAAGGGCTGATAGAACTATCAATTGTATTGCCGGCAGACATGCCGCATTATGTAAGAGGCTAATTACGGACGCTCAAACACCCAGCCCGGATCTACCTCATAATAAAATGAAGTATCGGCCGATAGGGCCTTAAACTTCACGTGGAGTAAGCCTTTTGGCATAACATCAAATGAGATAGCTGATACATCGTAAATTGATTGTGGATCAGCAGGCATATCGGCTCTTTCCGGATTAAAATACAAGGGGAATAATTGTCCGTTAATATCTACATACAAAGATTGTATCTTATCTTTATACTGAGATTTTACTACAGGCCTTACCACAACCATAAAATCAGGAGCAAACTGCAAACTATTCTGTTGTAATAAAAGCAATTCATTATTGGATTTGGCTACTGTAGTATCCTTTAAAATGGCAGGCACATCATACTTAGAAGAAGCAAAAACATTCAAATGGTGCTTTTCCAAATACACCACGCGAGACTTCACCGAATCCGGCCACGGGTAAAGCCGGGACAAAATTTGCCCAGGTTGTTGTTGGTTGGTTTTAAGCACATAGGCACTATATTCACGATCTGCCCTTATTTTTCCACCTTGCTGAAAGCCTTCTGCCAATCCAACCGGTATGGTAACAGCAAATACAACCAATACCAATACGGATATATTTTTCATAACCGACTTCTTAGCCTGCTTGTCTTTCAACTCCATCCACAACAAACATAAGCCAACCACCGCATAAATGGAAAAAGAGGTATAGCGTGACGCTAACGATTGCTCCACTCCAAAACCTGCCCGCCCTAACGAGATACTACCTAATATAAATAAGCTGTTCAAGGCTAAAGCTAAAGGAAAGAAAAAAGACTTTAACTGCTTTCTTTTCCATATAATTACTACCGCTATTAATAAGAAAGCCACAATAAGTAAGCCAAACAATGCAACCATGGATTTGAGATTTCCACTCACAGCGTTACCTAAAATAGATAAGAAATAGCTAATAAATTTTCCGGGTTCATCTAGCAAAAAGGTTAGACTAGGATGATGTTCCGGCTTAGTATATTGATAAAAATAAATACCCCAGGTAAATACAGCTGCCGCGCTCCAAGTCAGAAAATAAGGCGACCTCAATACTTTTTTTTGAGAAATAAAGGCCATCAGTACAGCAACAGTAATCCATGTAATTAAACCCTGGCTATGAGAGAAAGAATCAATAAAAGCGGCTAACACTGCCAGGCAAAAATAAATATTGCGTTGTTTCTTTGTTTCTGCTTCAAATGCCCTGTAAAGGAAGTAGAATGATAGCACAGACAAGGTCAATACCATAATAAAACCTATTTGAAAACCCCACAATAGATTTTCATACTGAACCAGGCTGTATATTAAAAAAGTAATTAATGCTGTGAAAAAATAGCGTTTCTTCTCCGGCACTTCATTTCTCCGACCAATATAATTAACAACTAAAAAAGCCGATAAAGATATCATCAAAAAAGAAAATAGCATTAAAGCTACAGTATTGAATTCCGTGAAAGAAGCAATGCTCAAATAAGCGATCCGTGCAAAAAATATACGATGTTCATTATGCTGGGCATACAAATCAGAAAAATGTAGACCATTCGTTTCCATTTGTTGTGCAAATGCTACCATCTCCCACTCGTCCATGGAAGGTACATTAACGCCATAATTAACTATGAGGCCTAAGCAAATAGCCGCCGGAATGACTGCTACGAGATATAATAAACTTCTTTTCATCTTACTATTTTTTCTTTCCAAACCAAGTACTTTTCACACATAGAAAATACCAATGGAGGTAGTGCGGCAGCCAGGCCCACAGCTTAAAATTTGACTCCCCGTCTGTTCTATCATACCACTCGGAAGGAATCTCTGTTATTTTATACCCTGCAGCATAAGCTTTCACCACAATCTCCATGCCTATTTCAAAACCTCCATTACTTTCAAGAGGTATGTTATCAAGCATAGACTTACGATACATTTTGAAGCTATTAGACACATCGTGGGTAGGTATTCGTGTCAGCCAATGCAGGGAAACTCCGGCCATACGAGCAAACAAACCTTTCAAAAATGGGCCTCCGTATTGTTTACCCCCCTTCATATAACGTGACCCGCATACAAGGTCATAGCCTTCATGGGCAATTTTGGCGTACATAGTATCTACCACTTCCAAGTTATCCGACAAGTCGGCCATCATCACCAGCACTGCCTCTTCCGTCGACTTTTGCATCCCGCTTTTGATCGCATTCAAAGCGCCACGATCATAGAGATTTTTTTCCAACCTTACAGGAAATGCATACTCATCTTTAATCGCATTAACAACCGGCAACGTATTATCCTCTTCAAAATCATACACCACTACAATCTCTGCCTGTGTATTGATCTTTGTTTTAATTTCTTCAAACAGCTTCCGGATATTCCCACCTTCGTTGTAAACAGGGATTACAATATTAATCATCTGTAGTTTATTAGATATTACCCAATGCTACCTGCTCTTTCACCCAGGGAATCACCTCATCAAGTGTCTTACTTAAATTTGTATCAGCTTCAAAGCCTAATAACTCTTTAGCTTTAGACACAGAGGGCACACGTTTTTGCACATCATATTCAAACGCTTTATCATGAATAAAAGTCAGCGGTTTATCGCCATTAATTTTCTGCCAGATTAAGGTAGCCAATTCTTTCACAGTAGTAGAAACAGGAGTAGAAAGATTAAAGTCATTATTCATTGCTTTCTCACTTTCAATGCACATGCGTATACCACGCGCCAGGTCGCCACCATAGGTATAGTGGCGAATTTGATTGCCTTCACCTAAAATATGCAAAGGATCCTGTCCTTTCAACACCTTCTGTACCAAATCCGGCACAACGTGACTCATGGCCAACTTCACATTACCGGACATGATTTCTTTTTCATTTTTGGCACGCTGCTCTCCAATACCTACACAGTTAAACGGCCGAACAATAGTATAGGGTAATTGATACTGTTCATAAGCACCTTGAGCAAAATACTCACATGCCAGCTTTTGGAATCCATAAGTTGACAAAGGAGGTGGACATTTTTTCTGTTCTCCTTCCGGTGTAGGATAAATAGCTGCTGACTCATAGACCATAGAAGAAGAGAGCACATTGATTTTCTTCAAACGCTTTTCTTTGAATGCCCAAATAGCTGCATCAAAGGTAGCAGCGGTGATTCGCTCATTTTCGGCCAATAGCTCATATGCATATTCATGGAAGTAAGTAATACCGCCAATCATAGCAGCAATCGCCACTACCTGGTCACAATCAGCAATGAGTTCCTTCATCAAAGCAATATCTTTCACATCTCCTTTAACAAATTTATAGTTAGGATTTTTGTCATAACTTTTTTCTACATAGCCATACTTGCTATAGTTATCAATCCCAACAACGGTATGTCCGTTTCTCAGCAACTCATCAACCAAATATCCGGCAATAAAGCCGGCTGATCCTGTAACTAATATTTTCATTATATTTTTCCTCCGTTATTTAAGATATTCCAAATATCTACCACTTTTTTATTTTCAATTTTTAATTCTTTGTAGCGCTTATGAGGTGCTGCAATAATAATGATATCACTTTTTTCAATTAAAGCAGCCTCATCTGTTAACGTTGCATCTTTGACATAAGGATCAGCACAATATACTTTTTTAGCTTCTATATCTAAAATCTTCTTCAGTTTATAAGACAAAGATTCGCGAATATCGTCACTTTCGGCTTTAAAGGCCATGCCCAAAATACCAACTTTTACCTCAGATAGCGTATATTGACGTTTCAACTGGCTTACCACATAGTTGGGCAAACCTTCATTGATCAACATGGCAGTATGTCCCAAGTGGAAGTTGTTATTATTGAATGCCGCCAACTGCATGGTATCCTTGAACAAACAAGGGCCTGCGGCAAAGCCGGGGCGTGGAAAATCTTTCGTACGCGAATAATTATGAGTCATCGCATGATAGATATTATAGAAATCCAAATTATAATCATTGGCAATCATATAGAACTGGTTTGCTACGGCAAATTTCAAATAGCGCCAAGAGTTTGTGAATAGTTTGGCTAATTCTGCTTCCATAGGTTCTACAACTACCAAATCCTTCGTCAGTAAGGAAAACAAGTCCGATGCACGTTTTACGCCTTCCTCGGTAAATGAAGAGACAATTTGCGGCAAGCTTTCCAACTCTTCCAAGGCCTTGCCTTCGAGAATGCGCTCGGGACAAAAGGCTACATGAATTTTCTTACCGGCATCAATAAACCAGTCGTTAATACGCTTGCTAAGTCCGGGATAAACGGTACTACGCAATACCAATAATTGATCATCACGAAAATAAGGGAGGAGGCCATCTATAACCTCTTTCATGATACGAAACTTCGGGTTCAGATGCTCATCTACCGGCGTACCAATAATCAGTATAGCCGTTTCGCTATCCGACACTACATTTGGTTTATTGGAAAAATGCAATTTACCTCCGGCTAATACTTTCTTAAGTAGTGGTTCTGCTCCTTCTTCAAAAAAAGGAATAACACCTGATTTAACGGTCTCAATACTTTTTTCATTGGTATCGTAAACACAAACATTTTTACCTTTATCAGCCAACACTATAGCTAAGGGTAGACCAACATGGCCGCAACCACCAATCACACAAACATCGTATTTCATTTATTTTCTATATTTTAAGCGACACAAAGTTAACAAATTTATGAAGGAAGTGCATAAAAATTTAAGGATTTTATCACAATTGAAGGATTTTTAACTTTTATAAACCGTAACTGTACAAATCTAGCTTTCTGCATTACAGGATAAATTTCAATCATATATTGTAGGTGATCGCCTATCGGCACACAGGTTATCGGGACCTGGAACAAAGGTTCACCCTGTTCTGAAAGACAAAGCAATTGCAGTTGATCTACTACCGGAGGCCTATCAAAAGAGAGATAGGCGTAAGCCAAATTAGCAGTTCCCGGCATCTGAAATATCAATATCGGATTTTCATCTGAAAAGGTATACAGCCCACCTACCTCATCCACTCCCTGTTTGAAAACAGGTTGGTGCACATCTACTTCAAAATGTGTCCCTGAATACCTGGCTATATGTTGCGCTATACATTCTTGCCCACATGATGAGGGATAACCAAAGTAGTAAGCATAGGGATAAATTGGGACAAAGAAGTCAACAACCCCATCAGACTGATATAATGCGGTCCGCTGTTTCCATTGAAAATCAGGAAAAGGAATAAATTTATAAGAACTAAACAGATTTATTGAGATCAACAAAAACACGCTTGTAAATAAGCCTATACCCAATACTCTATATTTACCGGACACACGGAACTGTCCGGCGAACTCATATATTAAAATGAATAAAGCAATTACCGCCGGAAGAAAAATATAACGCTGAGCTTCTGTCGTATAGCCATCTTTAAAAAGAACCACATAAGACATTTTACCCAAAGACGTTATGGCTATAATTATTACGAATAGGGTCAAAGGAACGTATAACTGCCTAAAGCGTTTTATACTAAAGCACAACATAAATAACAACAGCAATGCCCCAGCTATTTCTAACATCAAATACCCATATTTTTCAGTGAACGTAAAACAATCACCAATTATAATATCTCCAAATAGTCCGGCCAATATATAGCCTAGGATTCCTTCTACTACTCCGGAAGAACCACCCTCTCCCCCTGCCAAATTAGTACGTGATGTATAAATTAATGCCAATTGCAACAATGTACATAGTAGTAGTACTATAATTTTGTAAATATCCTTATTTAGTTTAAACCGGTATATGCAAAAATAAGCCACTAACACAGATGGCAAAATGATCAATCCATTTGGTGACGTTAAGACGATGAGTGACAAAGCTACAATTTCCGGCCACGAAGAGATTTTATTGTTTTGAAACATGCCCCAGCATAATAAAAATGCCGGAATTCCCAACCACCAATGAAGATTGGTAACATTACCATATATTTCAGCCGCGCCGGGAAACGCAAGGATTAGAAAACTCAGAAACATCCTCAGATAAATATTTCCCATCCATTCAAATCGTCCGGAACAAACCAATACAGCACAAAAAGCACTGATGGCTATGGCAAATAAGTTCATAACCAAGGGCACTTGAGTGATGCCGGTGCCAATAGCATTGCTTATATATAAAGACAACATAGTAAGAGCCCTTGGGATCAAATGTAAATACCCTGCATAAGGCGTTATAAATGATTTCCAACCCAAATACATAGCATCTCTCAAAAAGTACATTGAGTCTTCTGACCACGGCTGTGCATTAAGCAACATATCTGAACGGCGGGAAATGATAATTCCGCAACCTATCAACCACAACAATAAAAAACGCCAGCGGAGAATCTTACTCTTCATAATTCTTGTCACTTATTCTTGAAAATATACTCTTTTCACACGCCGGCTAACACTTGTAAGCACTTCATAAGGGATTGTTTCAAGTACTCTAGCTACGTCTGCAACAGTTTGTTTGTCGCCAAATATAATCACCTCGTCATTTTCTTTCGCCACTATGCCTGATAAATCAACCATACACATATCCATACATACATTGCCTATAACCGGAGCATATTTTCCATTTATCAACACTTTTCCTCTTCCATTACCGAAACGCCTGTTTAAACCGTCGGCATAACCAATGGGTATTACCCCTATTGTCATGTCTGCTGGCGCAATAAATGCCCGGCTGTAGCCCACGGCATCGCCGGCGGAAATGTTATGAATTTGCGAGATTACAGTTTTCAGCGTACTTACATTTTGTAAGTATTTTTGCTCCTCAAAATCAGCCACACCATAGAGTCCAATACCCAAGCGCACCATATCAAATTGCGCTTCCGGGAAACGAGAAATACCGGCAGAATTTAAAATATGCCTTCTAACAGGATAGTTGAACGAGGTTTGTAGTTGTTCACTCATGCGCTCAAATGATCTAATTTGCCCGCGGGTATAGTCGTCAAAGCGCGATTCATCGCTAGTCGCCAAGTGGGAAAACACAGAGGCAATCTTTATAGCAGAAATGCCTTTTAATTCTTGTAGTAGCTTTGGCATATCATGCTCTTCAAAGCCTAAACGATGCATGCCCGTATCCAGCTTTATATGAATAGCTACTGCCGACTGCTCATGACTTACTGCCAACTTTTCTTTTAACAAAGATAAAACTCTAAAGCTATAGATTTCCGGTTCCAACCTGTATTCCAACATTTTATCCAAACTTTGCTCCTCAGGATTCATCACCATAATAGGCATGGTGATACCTGCCCGCCGCAACTCTACCCCCTCATCAGCATAAGCAACAGTGAGATAGTCAACTTGATGAAATTGCAGTAAGTTAGCAATTTCATAACTTCCGCTACCATAAGAAAACGCTTTAACCATAGCCATCAGCTTAACGCCAGGCGACAATTTTGATCGATAATAGTTCAAATTATGCACCATAGCAGAAAGGTTGATTTCCATCACGGTTTCATGAGCTTTCTGCTGCAAAGCTTTGTTTATCTTTTCAAAAGTAAATATGCGTGCTCCTTTAATAAGGATTGTCTCATCATGTAAGGAGTCGAATGAAAAATCATGAAGAAAAGTTTCAGTGTCAACATAAAACTGCTTTTCCATTGTGAATTTACCGGACTGCCTTGATATGTCCGGTCCAATGCCTATAAGCCGGCTAACACCTTTCCCTTGTAGTAAGCGGGCGACTTCCGTATATAAATCATCTTTGTTGCGACCTGTTTGAAGCAAGTCGGAAAGTATAATGGTTTTCTTTGCGTGCTGTTGTTGCTGCACTAAAAAGTCAACGGCTATTTGTAAAGAATTAAAATCAGAACTATAACTATCATTAATAACCGAACAGTTGTTAATGGCTTCTTTCAACTCCATACGCATTTCTATTGCCGGAAGGTGCTGCATACGTTCCGCGATATAGTTATTTTCATAACCCATCATCAGCATAAAAGCCCAGCAATGCATTGCATTTTCAATAGATGCTTTATCTAAAAAAGGAATGACAATTTGTATGAACCGGAAATTATAGTAAGCCTCAATTATCGATTTCCCTATTTCATGTTTTATATTCTTTATTTGTAAAATACTATCGGAAGAATAGCCCCAGGTGAATTTTTGCACATATTGCAAACAAGTGTTTTGTCGTATAGCTTCCCGAATATCCGCATGGTCTGCACAATAAACGAGCTGATGCACACCAATAAAAAGCTTTAATTTTTCATCTGTTTTTTGTTGGCGCCCGGTGAAGTGTTCATCATGGGCAGCACCAACATTGGTAAAGAGGCCTATTGTTGGCTGAATCACGGCATGATTATGCTCCATCTCTCCAGGCTGTGAAAGTCCTGCCTCAAAAATGGCTATTTCGTCTTCAAGCTGCATTTGCCAAATGGAAAGCGGAACGCCAATTTGGCTGTTATAACTTTTAGGACTTTTGATTACCTTTTTGTCATCTGCCAACAAATAAGCCAACCATTCTTTCACAATAGTTTTTCCATTACTTCCGGTGATACCAACTACGGGAATAGAAAAACGGTTTCGATGAAAAGCGGCTAAGGCTTGTAGGGCTTTTAATGTATTTCCAACTTTTAGCCAAACAATATCTTTCTTATTTTCCAATTCTTTTGGAATATACTCTACAACGAAACAGCGTAAGCCTTTTTCGTATAAAGAAGCAATATACTTCTGTCCGTCATTACGGGGCGTAACCAGGGCAAAAAACAAGCAACCATCAACTCCGGAAAAATTGCGACTATCGGTTAGAAGTGTGCGTATTTCCATATCTTCTATTCCTGCAGGTTTATATTGCGCTCCGATAATGGAGGCAATTTCTGATATGTGATAGTGGTAATTCTGCATGGGTCAGTTCAATAATTGACCACAAAGATAACTATTTTATACTTTAATCCTTCAATCCGGCTTCAATTTCTTCTATAGTTGGCAGACTACCTTTAAATTCCGCCGAAAAACATTTTTCTATATCGAATTCCGATACTCCGATAGGCTTATGTAAATCTTGTAGTGAATACTCAGCAATCACCTCATTTTTAGTCTTACAAATTAGCATGCCGATAGTAGGGTTGTCGTTTCCCCGTTTCAACGTTTTATCAATTGCTGTTAAGTAAAAATTCAACTTTCCGGCATACTCCGGTTGAAATTCTGTAGTTTTCAACTCTACTACAATATAGCAATGTAGCTTGACATGATAAAACAACAAATCCAAGAAGAAATCTTTTCCGCCGACATGAACAGGGTATTGTTTTCCCAGATAAGCAAAACCATCGCCCAATTCCATCAACAACTTTGTAATATTATCTATTAACGCGGTCTCTAATTCCCGCTCTTTGTAGGGCTCAGTAAGCTGTAAAAAATCAAAA
>JAVBSQ010000059.1:0-16349 GCA_031556695.1 Bacteroidales bacterium
CAATCAAGTTTATTTTCACACACCCTAAATCATTCGCTTCCATTGCGGCCATATATCAACGCTACCCTACCGGATTGCAGGTATTCGCTTCGCCTTCAGATGCTGTTTACTTTCAAGTGTTGCATGACAGTTTGCAAACCATTTATCCTCAATCAGCTTACATAACGGCCTTACGCGATGAGTTTGAACGCCGTCAGCAAGCAAATGCAACTCAAGATATTTCCGACATACCCGAAGTAGGATTTCCTGATTTGGAAATGCCTGATATAAATGCACAGAAAGTAAAATTGTCATCGTTGCAAGGTAATGTTGTACTCATTTATTTTTGGTTATCTTCCAATACCGCACAGCGAATGGAGAATAATGAATTGCGCAATTTATATGATAAGTATGCAGGTAAAGGTTTTACCATTTATCAAATTGCCCTCGATACTGATAAACCCGCCTGGGCTAAACAGGTGAAAACGCAAAATAATCCGTGGATTAATGTATGTGACGGTTTCGGCGCTAACTCACTGGCGGCACAAACCTATAATGTAAAAAGTATTCCGGCCACTTTCCTTATCAACAAGAAAGGAGAGGTGGTTTCTTCCAATATTTTTGGTGCAACATTGGAAAAGAAGGTAGCTGAACTTTGCAAATAAAAAGCCATGCGTACCAAATATTACTTTGCATCTGACGTACACCTGGGATTACCGGTGGGCGATACAAAGGCGCGGGAACAAGCTTTTGTAGCATGGCTCAACAAGGCCGCGATTGATGCTAAGGCTATCTTCCTTTTAGGTGACATTTTTGATTTTTGGTGCGAGTATAAGAAAGTAGTACCAAAAGGGTTTTCCCGTACTTTAGGCAAGTTAGCCGAACTCACGGACAGTGGTATTGAAATTCATTTTTTCCCCGGCAACCACGATCTATGGACCTTTGGCTACCTGGCTTCGGAACTGGGACTTACTGTACACCATGAAGCGCTGGAAGTAAATTTGGAAGGTAAAAATTTCTATTTGGCTCATGGTGATAATGTAGGTCGTCTCAGCAAAGGTTTCTTATTCCTCCGCTCTGTTTTCACCTCCCCCTTTTTTCAACGGCTATTTGCCTCCATACACCCGCGGTGGGGATTGGCCCTAGCGCATACCTGGTCGCGGCACAGTCGTCTCTCCAAAGGTTTGGCTCTACCTTTTCTTGGAGAAAAGAAAGAGCAACTATATATCTTTGCTGAAGAGTATAGCCAAGAGCATAAAATTGATTATTTCATTTTCGGACATCGCCACACACCTATTTCTTTACCGGTAAACAATACCGCCCGTTTCATTATCCTTGGCGAATGGTTGGAGGGTAAAGAGTATGCCGTATTCGATGGCAAAGAACTTTCACTGCAAAAATAAAAAGCAGCGCCGGTGTGATTAAGCCGGAACTGCTTTAGATAGGATTGGTTTTACGTTTAGGGGAACCTTTCTTAGAAAGGTAGGTCGTCACCTTCAGCCTGCTCAATGAGCGCTTCTAAAGGCGGAGCTGCGGGTACAACAGCCGGTTTGGCCGGAGTGGTACCATGTTGATGTTCGTTGTCAGACTTACGGCCTAACAAACGTACAACGTCGGCTACAATTTCCGTAGTGTAACGCTTCTGGCCGGTATGATCTTCCCAGCTGCGTGAACGGATTTTTCCTTCCACATACACCTGCATTCCTTTGTGGAGATACTTTTCCGCAAATTCAGCCAAATTTCGCCAAAACACTACATTGTGCCATTCGGTTTGCTCTCTCGCTTCACCATTCTTGTCCTTGTAACGCTCAGTAGTGGCCACCGAGATGGTTGCTACCATTGTTCCACCTTCAAGATGGCGAACTTCGGGGTCCTTGCCCACGTTTCCGATTAACATTGCTTTGTTCAACATAAAAAATAAATTTTAGGTGGTTGATAATTATTTTATTTAATCACACCACGAAGATAATTATTTTTTTCGAAACAAAAATTTTTCTGCATTTTTTTCCAAGAAGGCATCTATCAAACGCGGTATACTATAGCAGTCGAACTCTTTCAATGGAATTTTTATATACTCTTCAGAAAGCCCGTGGGGTAACGCTTTCATATCAACAGCATAAAAACGCGACCATAAGGTTTGATGGGTGAGTTGATGTTTTATGAGTGATGAGTGATGAGTTATGAATGATGAGTTTTTACCCAGTATTTTTTTGAAGGTTGGGTGTTTAGTTATTTCGTCTGCCTCCACCGGTTCTTTCGTTTCGATTAATGGAAATTCATACAATCCTTTCCAGATATCGTTGTCAGCACGTTTATGCAAGTATGTTGATTTTCCATTGCTAACAATAAAGAAATGGAAATAGCGGGTGCGCACATTTACTTTTTTACTTTTCACCGGCAGGTCATACACCTTGCCTTGCGCATATGCTACACAGCCTTCATTCATCGGACAGAACATGCACTGTGCATTTTTCGGGGTACATACCAACGAACCGAAATCCATCAGCGCCTGATTAAAGGCTGCAGCTTTATTTTTTGGCAACACACCGTCAGCTATGGCTTGTATCGTGTTCTTACCCTCACCGGTATCAATAGGTACATCAACACCAAACACCCGTGCAAAAATACGGTAGCCATTGCCGTCCAAGGCAACTACCGGTTCATTATAAGCAAAAGAAGCAATGGCGGCGGCGGTATACACCCCTACCCCTTTCAGCTTCAAGATATCCTCATATTTACGGGGGAATTTGCCGCTAAAATCTTGGATAATCATTTTAGCTGTATGGTGCAGGTTACGGGCACGGGAATAATAACCTAGTCCTTGCCATAACTTCAGGACTTCATCAAGAGGGGCGCCGGCCAAGTCCTCAACGGTCGGATATTGCTCCACAAAGCGCAGATAATAATTATACCCCTGATCTACCCGTGTTTGTTGCAGGATTATCTCCGAGAGCCATATTTTGTAGGGGTCGGTAGTTTCTTTCCAAGGTAGATGTCGTTGGTTTTTCTCAAACCAATGCAGTAATAGTGAGGTAAAGTCCATAATTCCCTACAAAAATACGCTAATATTTTGGAAATACGGCAAAAAGCCCTATCTTTGCACCCTGAAATTTTGGAGAGATGGCAGAGTGGTCGATTGCGGCGGTCTTGAAAACCGTTGTACTGAAAGGTACCGGGGGTTCGAATCCCTCTCTCTCCGCCAAAACAGTTTCAAAAAATAGAAAAGTCTGCAAATCATTGATTTTGTAGACTTTTTTGTTTTACTAACCACTACAAAAGCAGGATATTCCCATTAAAAATTTGCAAATTCAATTATTATCACTATTTTTGCATTATTATCATAACTACGATAATTGAGCAAATAACATGATAATATACTTATAATGAATAACAATATATCAATATTAGGCATTGTATCGGAATTAGTTCCCATAAGCCGGAATCAACTGAAAGGGCTTAATGCAGACATGCTGTTGCGGTTCACATATTACACAACAGTGTTTAATGGACAACAACTATGTGTTATCCGGCCGAAAAAGAACGATGATTCCGTAAGTCCCTCAAAATACAAGAAAATGACAGAGCAAGTAGAATCGGTTGTTGGCTTGCCGGTTGCTGTATCGTTGGATTCGCTGGCTTATTACGAACGCGAACGGCTGATACAACAAGGGGTGTATTTCATCATATCCGATAAATACGCATTCCTCCCCTCCTTAGTTATCAATGCCCAGGCAAGGAAAGTAACGAAATCCGACAAGCTGCTTCCGGCTTCACAATATATTCTATTGCACCATCTTTTATCCGATGAAACGGCATTTACAATCAAAGAACTGGAGAAAAAGATGCCATACAACTATGTAGCTTTGGCGCGGGCTGTTACAAACCTTGAGGATTGTAAATTATGTTATGTAGAAACCGATAATACAAGGACGAAATTTATTCGCTTCAAAGATTCCAAGCGCGATTTATGGACAAAAGCCCAAAGCTATTTATCATCACCCGTCAAGAACGTTTTATATTGTGATACTATACCAAAAGTCAATTTCAGTATAGGCGGGGTAAATGCCCTATCTCAATACTCGCATTTAAATCCTGAACAGAATGGAACAATAGCAATTTGGGATAAGCAATTTAGCCCGGAGGATGGACAATACAACGAAATAGAAGGCTTGTATAAAGTAGAAGTATGGAAATACCCGGTAACAATACCTTATCAATTGGATAGTGGCATAGTCGATAAACTATCATTATATTTGTCGATGAAAAACGATCCTGATTCCCGGATTGAGAAAGAATTGGAAATAATGATAGCCGAAATGCAATGGTAAAAGGATTAGATAAATTCAAAGAACACTTCGCCGGATTTGAAGACAACTATGTTATCATAGGCGGAACAGCCTGCGATATTGCTTTGCGGGATACCGATATGCG
The DNA here is from genome assembly GCA_031556695.1 of Bacteroidales bacterium. Classification (GTDB taxonomy): domain Bacteria; phylum Bacteroidota; class Bacteroidia; order Bacteroidales; family UBA932; genus UBA932. The sequence goes on from JAVBSQ010000059.1 coordinate 4,411, forward strand.
CCCCCGGGCAACGGACGATATTGACATGATATTGGTTATTGAAAAAATGACACCCGAGTTTGCTCAACGGTTTTGGGAGTTTATTGATGAGGGTCAGTACGAAACCCGTCAACGGAAACGGGAAGACAAAGAACCGGTGACCGAATTGTACCGGTTCATCAACCCGAAAGATGGCTTTCCTGTACAAATAGAATTATTGTCCAAATTTCCGGATGTATTGGGTGAGCCAACGGGCTTTCATTTGACCCCTATTCCGGTTGGTGACGAAACCCCAAGCCTTTCCGCCATCTTATTGGATGAGGAATATTATCGCCACACCATTGATAGCAGCATTATTGAAGATGGTGTTCGCATAGCCGATCCCCTATCCCTTCTGTGTTTAAAAGTAAAAGCTTTCTTGAACTTGACGGAAGAAAAGAAAACCAATCAAAGTGTTCGTAATGCCGACATCAAAAAGCACCGGGACGATGTTTTCAAATTGTTAGCCATGCGTATCGACCCACTTACACCTGTGGAATTACCGGCTACGATAAAAGAAGAACTAAGCACTTTTATTGCCACAATAGAAGGATCCCTGCCTAACCAATCATTACAGGCCAGTCTGGATCGTAGCGATGATGAAATTCGTGGTTTTATTGATATTATGAAAGAAATATTTGCAATCGGATAAAATGAAAATTCAATACGCATCGGACTTACATCTGGAGTTTTCGGACAATTACAGCTATCTGAAACAAAATCCATTGGTACCTGTGGGCGATATTCTCATTCTTGCTGGCGACATCGGCTACCTGAATGATGATAATTACAGCAAACACCCGTTTTGGGATTGGGCTTCGGAAAACTACAAACAGGTGATTGTGGCGGTGGGCAACCACGAACTATACAAATATTACGATTTAGCTCAAATGCCGCATGGTTTGACCTGCTCTATCCGGGACAACGTAAAATGCTATTACGACGCTGTTGTCCGGATAGACAACGTTGATTTTATCATTTCAACCTTATGGGCAAAAATCAAATTAGAAGAAGCCTACCTGACCGAACGGGGCGTTACCGACTTTCACCGGATTCTATATAATGGAGAAACACTGACATGGGATAACTTCAATCGCGAACACGACAAATGTTTTCGTTTCATTCAAGATGAAGTGGCTAAAAGTAATGCTGAACATATTGTAGTTGTAACGCATCACGTCCCTTCATTCCAGTTAGCTTCGCCCGACTTTGCCGGAAGCAAAATAAACGGGGCATTTACCGTTGAGTTGGAACAGTACATTGAGACCAGTCCAATAGAATACTGGATTTACGGACATTCGCACCGGAACATCGACAAAGTTATAGGTAAAACTAAATGTGTAAGCAATCAATTAGGCTATGTATCCCACAACGAGCATCACACATTCAACCTTGAAAAAATAATAGAAATCAAAAAAACTTCCTACATTTGTATCAATACGATTTAGCATTTTTTGAACACAAAATTCGCGGTGCAAAATCGGGTACCTAAAGAAATTTGTAGACATAATTTATTGAAAATCAATAAACGGAGTAGATGGCACATCCCTCTCTCTCCGCAATAAGCATTGAAAATCAATCGTTTATAAAATCTACACCCAATTTTACACCCAAAAACGTAGGATTGGGTGTTTTTTATGTATAAAACGGATCACCAACAAAATTTGCTGCCCAGTCCCGTTACGGGACGGTATCTCGGTAGTAGAATCCGGTAAACAATGTTCATTCGCGCGGCGTACAATATAACCATAACGAAATCGCCCGGCAAACTTCCTATATCTATTATCTTTGCATTATCTTAATTCTCTACTACCAATATGCTCTCCCTTTAGGGAGAGAAAGACAAGCTACCAACCATCTTTTCCACCTGATCCTTTTTGTTACTTTTTGGTCAAGCCAAAAGTAACAAAAAGAATTTATATACAAAATGCCGCATACAGAGGCACTGACTTTATCCCATTCTCAAACCCAAAATTTTTCTTAGATATACGGATGGAATACGGAGACTTATACTTCTCAACAAAAACACCTAAACTCTTTGACCGGTTCCTCCGTCCTTTCTTCACTTCCACCGGAATAACCGCATCATCAAGCTGCAGCACAAAATCAACTTCGGCCTTACCCTCGCTTTGCCAATACAGAATATCATGCCCCTTAGTAGCTAACACTTGTGCCACATAACTCTCGGTCATAGCCCCCAGAAAAGTGTTATCCACCTCAACCGGCGACAATATGGTTTGTAACGGTATCTTTGAGCGCAACGTCAGAACACCTATATCCGCCATATATAACTTGAAATTGATCAAATCTACATACGCATTTACAGGAATATAACCATGCTCCAAGCGTTGGCATTTAAGCGCAACCCCGGCGAGCATAAGCCATTCAATAGCTTCTCCGAAAATTGTAGCCGTTCCTCCTCTTTGCACCACCTTATACTGAAACTTTGCATTCTCCTTGGCTAATTGTGCCGGAATCGAGTTATAGCAAGCCCTGATTTTAATACTCGTTGCCGGGTCCGCATACTTTGCCATATCGGCAATATATTCATTCAAAATATCATTTTGAACCGGCTGTACCCTAACAAAACTATCCGTTTCAATAAACGTCACCACGGCCGCAGGCATGCCCCCTACAATAAAATACTTTTGATACATATCCAAGGCCACATCATGCAAAGCTTCCGGCATAGCTTCATTACCGGCATAATGATACTTTATCTCTTCGGCCAACTTCTCCATATCCATAGCCCATAAGAACTCTTCAAAATCCAATGGATACATACTTATTTCATTCACCTTACCCACCGGAAAAGAATACTTTTCCCGGTTAATAGCCACACCCAATAATGAACCTGCTGCTATAATATGGTATTCCGGCGTTTGTTCGCAAAAGTATTTTAATGAAGTCAATGCCCTTTCACAGGCTTGTATTTCATCAAAAAATATAAGCGTTTTCCCCGGAACAATCTCCTGCATTTTTGTGGCTTCAATATATTGAATGATTTTTTTCGGAGACAATTCCGTTTCCAGGAACTTACACAGCGTCGCTTCAATTTCCATATTTAGGTACAGCACATACTCATAATTGTCCCGGCCAAACTGCTCCACAATATAAGTTTTACCAACCTGACGTGCTCCGTTGATAATCAATGGCATCCTTTTCGGGTTATTTTTCCATTCCACAAGGGAACTAGTGACTCTCCTTTTCATGGGATTATTTTTTACAAAATTATCAAAATGTTCCGAAAAATCAAAATATTCTGACTTTTTGGAACATAACGATACGAAAATCCATTACGCTCGTTACGGCTTTTAACCGTAATCATTTTAAAATCACCACCTTCCATGCTTTTACACCTGATCGTTTATAATTTGAATAATTCGGGTTCTTCTGACTGAGCTACCTTATCTTTATTTCAATAAATAATATTAAAAAATTATGAAACAACTTGTAGACCTTCAAACCTGAGAGAGGTTTCGCTATCGCAAGAAGAACGGAGGAGGGTGCGACTCCCCTACCATGAAAATTTTGAGACTTTCTATGCCGAAGCAAGCTCAATCATTAAGCACACCTCCATTGGTAAAGACGGCCATACCAGGGAAACGGTTTCGGGTGACACAACAAGAGGGAATAAACTATCTTCCGGCATCAATTACCGTAAATCGCAGTTTTATAGACAGTTCACACCTAACCGAGTTCTTTAAGAAGACAGCATAGCATTTGCAAATGCTGTAAAAATTCGTAGCCTTGCTTTACCGCGTAGCTTTTAAAGCTTCTTCAAGGGCGATTCCAAGTGCACTGGCTACTCCTTGACCATAGGCGGGATCAGCTTTATAACAGTTACGAACATGGCGTTGTTTGATAAAAAGTTCCGCATCACCCATTGCCCTGGCTGTATTTTCGAACAATACCTGCTGCTGCGCAGGCAGCATTAGGCGGAATAAATCACCCGGCTGTTTATAGTAATCGGCATCATACTCACGTTCGTTATAGTTATAAGCATCACCGTGAAGCGCCAATGGCGGTTCTTTCTTTTCGGGCGAGTCTGACCATTCACCGTAGCTATTGGGCTCATACCCCAATGTAGATCCATGATTACCGTCAACCCGCATACCTCCGTCACGATGAAAAGCATGAAACGGACAACGCGGCTTATTGACCGGAATTTGGGTATGATTCACGCCTAAGCGGTAGCGTTGCGCATCACCATAAGAGAACAAGCGCCCTTGCAACATCTTATCGGGAGAAAATCCTATGCCTTCAACAATATTCATAGGATTGAAAGCCGACTGTTCCACTTCCGCATAATAATTTTCAGGATTTTTATTCAATTCCAGGACACCAACATCAATTAAGGGTAATTCTTTTTGCGACCATACTTTAGTCAAATCAAAAGGATTGATGCGGTATTCATCTGCCTCTTTCTCTGTCATTACTTGTACCTTCAACTCCCAACGGGGGAAGTCGCCTTTGTCAATAGCATTGTAAAGGTCTCGTTGGTGTGATTCACGGTCCTTAGCAACAATGGCTGCCGCTTCCTGATCGGTCAAGTTTTTGATGCCTTGCATTGTTTTAAAGTGGAACTTCACCCACGTGCGAACATTTTTAGCATTAAGGAAACTGTAAGTATGGCTGCCGAATCCATGCATGTGGCGATAGGAATAAGGAATACCACGATCGCTCATGGTAATGGTTACCTGATGTAAGGCTTCGGGTAAAAGTGTCCAAAAATCCCAATTATTATTGGCGCTACGGAGATTGGTTCGTGGATCACGTTTAACAGCATGATTCAAATCGGGAAATTTTAACGGATCTCTCAAGAAGAAAACCGGCGTATTGTTGCCCACCAAATCCCAGTTACCTTCATCGGTATAGAATTTCATGGCAAAACCGCGTATATCACGTTCGGCATCTGCTGCACCACGTTCTCCTGCAACAGTGGAGAAACGGATAAAGCAGTCGGTTTTTTTACCCACCTTTGCAAAAATGGAGGCACGGGTATATTTGGTAATATCATGCGTTACGGTAAATGTTCCGTAAGCTCCGGAACCTTTGGCGTGCATGCGCCGTTCGGGAATCACCTCCCTGTCAAAATGTGCGAGCTTCTCCAGGAACCATGGGTCTTGTATCAACATGGGGCCACGTTGTCCTGCTGTTTGTGAATTCTGGTTATCCGCTATGGGGCGACCGGATTCTGTAGTCATTTTTTTCTTTTCCATGGGATATAAATTTTAGTTTTAAGATACGATGTGTTGTCCTCAGATTTACAAATGTAGTAATAATATTTATTATCCCTATCTTTGTCCTTATTTTTGACCTAACAAAATGGAATACCGCTTAAATAAGTACATCAGTGCGTCGGGCTATTGCTCAAGGCGCGAAGCTGATAAATACATAGAGTCCGGAAATGTTACCATCAACGGTAAAAGGGCACAGCTTGGCGACCGTGTGTTGCCGGGACAAAAGGTGAAAGTTAACGGAAATCTCATTGAAAATGAGATTGAACCAATATATATTGCCTTCAACAAACCGGTAGGTATTGTCAGTACTACTGATACACAGGAAAAAGACAATATTATTGATTATATCAGCTATGAGCAACGCATATTCCCTATCGGGCGGCTGGATAAGGATTCGCAGGGTCTTATACTGCTTACCAACGATGGCGATATTGTGAATAAGATACTACGGGCGGGCAACAATCACAAAAAAGAGTATATTGTAACGGTGAACAAGCCCATAACGCCTGATTTTTTAACACGCATGTCGCAAGGGGTGCCAATTTTAGACAGGGTTACCCGCAAATGCCAAATAGAAAAAATTACTCCGAATATATTTAAAATATCGCTAACACAAGGCCTCAACAGACAAATTAGGCGTATGTGCGAATATTTCGGCTACGAAGTGGTCAAGCTTGAGCGTATCAGCATTATGAATATTAAGCTGGATAAGCTGGGACAAGGAAACTGGCGGCCCCTTACGCTTCAGGAATTAGAGGGTTTATTTGATCTACTCCAAGACTCGGAGAAGACAGCAGACAACAAGCCTAAAGCAAAAGCAAAACCCAAAAACGCATCAAAAGTTGGGCTGCAAAAAACAGAAAGCCATAAGCCCAAAATCAAAACAAGATCGGGAGCTCCAAAAAGAGGAAGAGGAGAGCGCAGGTCTTTCAGATAATATTATGCGCCCAATGCATGTATAAACAAGGGAATTGAACATACCCCGATCGCTATATTAAATGCTCCGGCAATCTTTGTCCAAATGCTACCTTTGCCATACCATGCAGGGATCAGGGAGGCAAACAATCCACAAATTAATAACAGCACAACGCCCAGCGGCCACATAAGGCTGAATTTGGCAATGGCTACGTATGCAAAACAAATGGAGATAAATAATTGTCCTCCGAAGAAATGAGCAATTTGCTTGCGATCGCCGCCACGGAGGAAGAACCATCCAATCACTACCCAGAACAAGCCATAGTCAGCGAAGATAGTACCCAGGAAAATGCTTTTTTCACCTGCTACATTTAAGATATACAGAGAAAGTGCCGTGAAAATTTGTGCCGCACCGCCAAAAACAATAGCGACATAGGCCAAGGATTTTCCGATTTCTTTATGGTCGCCGCCTTTCACGCCCAAGCCTAATTGCTCCAGGCCAAAACACCATACCGTTACAATTAAGCCAAACACGCCAATAGCTTCAGGATTAAAAAAAGTCATTTTTTATAAGGTTTAGTTAAAAATTTGCGCAAAGATATAAAAAAACAACGAAATGAACCAATCCAACACCTTTACCAAGAAAAAGGTAATCATAAAATGTGGCTGAAAATATTTTGAATGGCATGAAATTTGCTACACACTACAAATAAAAAAAATATTATGTTTACCCTGGAGCAAATTCATACAGCACACGCTATGGTAAAAAGCGGAGCCGATTTTCCGGCTTATGTGCAAGCACTAATTCAATTAGGCGTAGCACGATATACCAATTTTGTAGATGACGGACATATTGTTTATTATGGAGAAGATAATTTCAGCATCACTTCCGAAGCTCAATATGCTCCACTAGCTATTGCCATCAAAGGTGACAAACGAAAATTCGCGCATACATTGACAATACATCAGCAGGGAAAAACTGATTATCAAACATTTTGCCACCAGGCAGCTGAGGCCGGGGTTGCTAAATGGGTGGTGGATATGAAAAAAATGACCTGCGAATATTTTGATAAACAAGATCAATTGTTGATACAAGAAATGATTCCTGTGAGGAAATAATACGCCATGACACACATTAACATCAAACGAGTATATGAGGGAATACCTTGTGGCATGATTCATCTACCGAGCGGAACACCGATAGCTTTCGGGAGTGACGGGATTCAACAATAACACAAACAAAAACGAATGAATTTCCTTGATAAATAATCATCATGGCATACAATTTGCTACACCTGTAAGAATTGTAAACAAATCAAAAACAGGTGGCATATCTATGAAAAAATATATAATTTACGCACTGCTACTTACAGGAAGTATTACCGCGGCTGCCCAACAAAAGGCAGTAGTGGAAGGCAGGGTGTACGACAAGACCAACAATAAACCCGTAGAGTTTGCCTCAGTAGTGGTGATGAATACCACCACCGGTAGCAGCACCGATTCATTGGGACATTTCAGTATTGAGGGCGTAAAACCGGGGTTTGTGCGCCTGCAGGTGATGATGATCGGTTACCAGGGCTTTATTTCAGATGAGTTCATGGTGAACAGCGCTAAACCATATTATATTGAAATCGGGCTGGCCGAGTCGAGCATTGAGTTGAATGAAGTAGTGGTGACGCCCACTGTTTATGCCCGCTCTACAGAAAGTCCGCTATCCATGCGACGGCTGGGGGTATCGGAAATCGAAAAGTCGGCTGGTGCCAACAGGGACATTTCCAAAGTGATCCAAACCCTACCGGGCGTTGCGTTTACATCGGTAAACCGCAATGACGTGATTGTGCGTGGCGGCGGCTCCAATGAAAACCGCTATTATCTCGACGGCGTGGAACTGCCGTATATCAACCACTTTACCACGCAAGGTGCATCAGGTGGTGTGGTAGGTATTATCAATCCTGATTTTATTAGGAACCTGACTTTCTATTCGGGTGCTTTCCCTTCGAACAAAGGCAATGCGCTGAGTTCTGTGCTCGATTTCAGGCAAATAGACGGGAATAGCAAGAAGATGAATTTTAAAGCCACCGTCGGAGCTTCCGACCTGGCTTTTGCAGTGAACGGCCCTTTAAGCCATAATACCACACTGATGGCTTCGGTGCGGCGCAGCTACCTGCAACTATTGTTCAGCGCATTAAGGCTGCCGTTCCTGCCGACTTACAATGATTTTCAATTCAAGATAAAAACCAACATCAATCCTAAGCATGAACTGACATTTATAGGAATCGGGGCATACGATGACAATAAACTGAATACCGGCATCAAGAATCCGGACGACAAACAAAGTTACCTGCTCAATTACCTTCCGGCGAGCAAACAGTGGACTTACACGATTGGTGCAGTGTACCGTCACTATGCCGAGAATGGGTCGGATATGGTGGTGCTGAGCCGGAACATGCTTGAAAATAAAGAGTGGAAATATCCATACAATGACGAATCGCAGCCCCGGACATTGGATTATTCATCTACGGAAGCTGAAAACAAACTGCGTTATGAGCGGGAGCAAAACCTGTGGCGCGATGCTAAATTAAATGCCGGTGCCAACGTAGAGTACGACCGTTATCAGAACAGTACCTACCGGCGCAGCTATTACGATGGGCAGGCCGGGGCGGTCAATTACCAGAACTCCCTGGATTTTTTCCGCTACGGGTTCTTTGCCCAGCTTAGCCAGAAGTTATTGGATGGGAGGTTAGGGCTTTCATTCGGTATTAGGGCCGACGGGGCCTCCTATTCGTCCAACATGGAAAACCCGCTGGAACATCTTTCGCCGCGTTTTTCGGTGTCATATGCCTTGAATCCTAACCTGATATTGAATTTCAACATGGGGCGCTACCAACAATTGCCGCCCTACACGGCAATGGGTTACGGAAGTTATCAAGGAGAAGCGCTGAATAAAGGAGCATTGAAATATATTACGGCCGACCATGTGGTGGCGGGTTTTAACTGGTTGCCTACCCCTACCATTCAACTATCTATGGAGGGTTTCTATAAGCATTACCATAACTATCCGTTTTCATTGGCTGATTCGGTAGTACTGGCCGCCAAGGGAGGAAGTGATTTCGGGGTATTCGGCGATGAGCCGCTGGTGTCGATGGGTGAAGGCCGCGCTTATGGCATGGAAGTGCTTTTCCGCATGAGTAACCTGTCGGGCATCAACCTGCTATTGTCCTATACTTTGTTTTGGTCGGAGTACAAAGAGTATACCGGCCGTCTGGAAGAAACGGGGCGTTATGTTCCCAGCGTATGGGACAACCGGCATTTGATATCGCTTACGGGGAGCAAGGAGTTCCGCAGGAACTGGACACTGAGTGCTAAATGGCGGTTGGGAGCAAGTACGCCTTACACCCCTTACGACAAGGATAAATCGAGCCTAAAAGAGGCCTGGGATGCGCAAAACAGGCCATACCTGAACTACAGCTTGTTCAACCGCCGGCGATTGGGGGCATTCCATCAACTCGACCTGCGGGTAGACAAGGTGTATTATTTCAATAAATGGATGCTGTCCATTTACATAGACATACAAAACGTGTACAATTTCAAATCACCTGAACAGCCTATCTATACCGCAGTGCTTGATGCCCGGGGCAAAGCAGTGACCGACCCTGCGGATCCTCAACGTTACCTGATGCAGGAGATCAATGCCAATAGCGGGACTATATTACCGTCCATAGGGATTATAGTGGAATTCTAACAATCTCTATGGAAACCACGAGAGTGCAGCTTTTTTTAAACAGGCCTTTTCATAATGGTGTGGCGTTTTAAATCTTCTTCGGCATTAAAGAATTTCACATGCTGATAACAGGTCCTCTCTGCTATCATATTCTTGATCTTTTGCCTGTCTTTATCCGATATTCGCAGGCCAAAAATAATACCCACAAAATCTTTCACAGCCTCTTTTTTTTCTCTTCCATATCCTCTTTTCCCTTTTGTAGCAATAAATATGTATCTTCTTTTTGTCCCTCTACTATTATTTTTGCTTTTGCAGAATCTACAGCACTTTCCCACTCTTCTTCCCTTAATTGTGCTAATCGTTTTTCTTCTTCTATTTCCATTAGCATTATCTTTTTTATGCGTTCTTCCTCTTCTTTTTGTCTGCATTCTTCATCATATGCAATACGAGGGTTAGGCTCTGTAAATACATCGTTAGACCTTTGTACTTTTAGAGTTTCAAAGAAATCATTAGCTGATTCAGCAGGTTGAATATTCTGCAGAATCCCATCTAATGTTTGACGTATTTGTTGGGCTAGTTTAGTGTGCTTTTCGGCTTCAAAAGATCCCATCTATATTACGGCGTTAATTGTACTTTATTGTTTATGCCAAAATCTATTTTAACAACTTTCTATTCTCCACCTCATGCAGTACCTTCATCTGCTGAATGGCAATTTGATTCAGTTTTATCAGGCGCTCTTTTTGTGAGAGCCCTTCGCTGATGAATACTGCATTGAGATTCTCCATATTGGACAAACATATCAATTCATTGATCGTAGCATAATCGCGGAGGTTGCCTTGCAAGTCCGGATTTACATCACGCCATTGTTTGGCGGTAATCCCGAATAAGGCAACATTGAGCACATCGGCTTCGTTGGCATATACAATACTTGTTTGTGCCGGTGTTAGCGCGGGTGGAATGAGGTTTTGCTTTATGGCGTTGGTATGAATGTGATAATTAATTTTGGCGAGTTCGCGCTTAGCGGTCCAACCTAATTGTTGCTGCTCTTGTTCTTTGAGGCGTTGGAACTCTTTTAATAGATAAAGCTTGAATTGAGGCGAAACCCAAGAAGCAAATTCAAAAGCAATATCTTTGTGGGCATAAGTTCCTCCATATCGTCCGGCTTTTGCAATAATACCCTTAGAATTAGTCTTTTCCGTCCATTGCTTTACGGATAAAATAAACCGATTTAGGCCCGCTTCATTTTTAATTCCCTCGAATTCGGGGGAATTAAAATCCGGGTTGTACATTTCTTCCCAGATACCAAGAAATTCAATTGTATTTTTATTTCTTAGCCACTTTTCAATCAACGCTAAACCATTTTCAACATTGCGAACCATATCAGTTAGAGAAATATAGTCCTTTTCATCAATGTTTAGGATAGTAACTTCGGTTTCTTTTACAATAATTTTTGCCATGTGAGTGATGTTTTAGTTTGTACAAATTTACAACTAAATTTTTATTAACAAAATATAATTTATTATTTTAATTTGCTTAAAACCGTATTTTAAGCTGCAGGCCGGGAGTTTCAATGATTTCGGCATGGCTAACTGTAAGCCCAAGCAACCTTATTCCTTCCTCAGGTATTTCAATGCCCGAGACAAGATTATTTGATAGTTCTTCAAATACACAGTAGTCGTTGATCCTATCCGGTACGGTGGTGCTGCGGGTAATCTGGCGGAAGTCTGCATATTTGACCTTTAAGGTAACGGTGCGTCCATAGAAACCGCTGCGGGAAACGCGTTCCCATACAATATCCCTGATCTTGGCTATTTCCTCAGCCATGGATTCAGTTGTTTTCAGGTCTTCCAGAAAAGTGTTTTCTGCGCCTAAAGATTTCCGTATCCTGTCGGGCACCACCTCCCGGTCGTCCTGTGCTCTAGCAAAGCGATAGAAAAGCTTTCCCGTTTTGCCGAAATGGCGTACGAGCTGGGCTTCTGAAAAAGCTTTCAGGTCGGTGCCGGTAAATATGTCGAGCGCGTGCATTTTAGTAGCGGTTACTT
>JAVBSQ010000011.1:0-14091 GCA_031556695.1 Bacteroidales bacterium
CCCACCTCATCAGTGCCTATTTTTCCGATAAAGGCGGAGTACATGCCCAGTTGAGCTGTTCCCGCCAGGGTGTTGGCGGCCGATCCACCGGCTACCATTTCTGCACCGTAAACCTGCAGCCGCTGCCACAAATGATTGGCTGTGGCCTCGTCCACATGGGTCATGCTACCCTTGGGGAGCTTGAACTCCTGCAATAAATCACCGTTGGGCAGATGCACTAAAATATCCACCAGGGCATTGCCTATTCCGAGTATCTTTTTCACGTTTTTTTGGTATTAAAAGACAAATGTACAATTTTTTTTGTATTTTTGCAGGTTACATTTTGAATTTCTATGAAAAAATTTACAGAACATAAGGGGCTTGACCTGGCGAAAATTAATGATGAAGTGTTGGAATTGTGGAAGAAAGAAGAAACCTTTAAACAAAGTTTGGAGGCTCGTAAAGGCCACCCTGCCTTTGTGTTTTATGAGGGGCCTCCTTCGGCTAACGGTATGCCCGGCATTCACCACGTGATGGCACGTGCTATCAAAGATGTGTTCTGTCGATACAAAACGCAAAAAGGCTTTTTGGTAGATCGCAAGGCGGGCTGGGATACACACGGACTACCCGTGGAACTGGCTGTGGAGAAAATGCTTGGCATCACCAAAGAAGATATAGGCAAAAAAATTAGTGTGGACGATTATAACGCCGCTTGTCGCACCGAGGTGATGAAATATACCCGCGAATGGGAGAACCTTACGGATAAGATGGGCTACTGGGTAGATATGCAACACCCTTATATTACCTACGATAATCGGTATATTGAAAGTTTATGGTTTCTTTTGTCTGATATTTACAAGAAGAATTTACTATATAAGGGATATACCATTCAGCCTTACTCTCCTGCGGCTGGTACGGGATTGAGTACACATGAGCTGAATCAACCCGGCTGTTACCGCGATGTGAAAGATACGACCTGCGTGGCTATCTTCAAAACAACACTGAAAGATACCAATGCGGCTTTCCTGGCGTGGACAACTACACCGTGGACACTGCCTTCCAATACTGCGCTTTGCGTAGGCCCTAACATTGAGTATGTGATGGTGGAAACGCCCAATCCTTATACTAAAGAAGTCCAAAAAATAATTTTGGCTAAGGAGGCGTTGAACCGTTATGGTTTGGAGGAAACGCCTGTCTTGGCCACCTTCAAGGGAAAAGATTTGGAGGGTTTACAATATGAGCAGCTCATTCCCTGGGTAAATCCGGGTGAAGGCGCTTTCCGCGTTATCTGCGGCGACTTTGTGACCACGGAAGATGGTACTGGAATTGTGCATATAGCGCCCACCTTTGGTGCGGACGACGACCGTGTGGCCAAGGCTACCGGCGTGCCCCCCCTGGTGCTGATAGACAAGGACGGTAACCGCCAGCCTATGGTGGATAAAACCGGTAAGTTCTTTGTGGTGGAAGAGTTAGATGCTACCTTTGTGAAAGAGAAAATGAAGGTGGAAGAGTATCAAAAATTTGCCGGACGTTTTGTGAAAAATGCGTATGATCCTAAACTCACCGAGAAAGATGAAACCCTAGATGTGGATTTGTCTGTGATGCTGAAACAGCAGGGACTGGCTTTCCGTATAGAAAAAATGGTGCATAACTATCCGCACTGTTGGCGTACGGATAAACCGGTGTTATACTATCCGCTCGACTCATGGTTCATTCGTACCACCGCGGTGAAAGAACGTATGATGGAGCTGAACAATACTATTAACTGGAAGCCTGAAAGTACCGGCACCGGCCGTTTTGGCAAGTGGCTGGAAAATTTGCAGGACTGGAACCTTTCCCGCAGTCGCTACTGGGGAACGCCGCTGCCTATATGGCGAACGGAAGACGGCAGCGAAGAGCTGTGCATCGCTTCTGCGGAAGAGTTGTATAATGAAATAGAAAACGCCGTTGCTAAAGGTTTTATGCAAGCTAATCCTTTAAAGGAAAAAGGTTTTGTGCCCGGTGTGAAAACGGCGGAAAACTATGATAAAATAGACCTCCACCGTCCTTATGTTGACGGTTACACCTTGGTGTCGAAATCAGGTAAACCCATGAAACGCGAATTGGACCTTATTGATGTGTGGTTTGATTCCGGCGCCATGCCTTTTGCGCAGGAATTTGTGGGTGTGGGGAATGAAAGCCCTAAAGCTTTTCCGGCCGACTTTATTGCAGAAGGAGTTGATCAAACACGCGGTTGGTTCTTCACCTTGCATGCTATTGCTACAATGGTGAAAGACAGCGTGGCTTTTAAAAATGTGGTGTCAAACGGATTGGTGCTGGATAAGGCGGGTAACAAGATGAGCAAGCGCTTGAATAATGCCGTTGAGCCTTTCAGCGTGTTAAATACTCAAGGTGCTGACGCCCTTCGTTGGTATATGCTCACTAACGCGCAACCTTGGGACAATCTGAAATTTGATATTGCCGGAGTGGACGAAGTGAAACGTAAATTCTTCGGAACCCTTTATAATACCTACTCTTTCTTCGCCTTGTATGCCAACGTTGACGGTTATCAGGGAGGCGAAAAAATAGTGCCGGTGGCTGACCGCCCCGAGATTGACCGGTGGATTATCTCCCTGCTCAACTCGCTGGTGAAAGCCGTAGACGCGGCGTATGCCGACTATGATGTAACCCTGGCAGGACGATTGATTCAAGACTTTGTGTGCGACCATTTGAGTAACTGGTATGTGCGCCTGAACCGTAAGCGTTTCTGGGGTGGCGGGCTCACAGATGACAAGCTGGCTGCCTACCAAACTCTGGCAGGTTGCCTGGAAACCGTTGCTATACTTTCAGCACCCATTGCGCCTTTCTTCATGGAGCGTTTGTTCCGCGATATAAATGCCGTTACGGCTCATTATCCGGAGACTTCGGTGCATTTGGCTATTATTCCCGCTTGTGATGAAAAGCATATAGATAAAACCCTGGAGCAAGAAATGGAGGCGGCACAAAAGCTGACTTACATGATACTCTCCCTGCGTAAAAAAGAAAACATTAAAGTGCGTCAGCCCCTTGCATTAGCAAGCGTTCCGGTGATTGACGACGGCGCTAAGGCTATTATTGAAAAGGTGAGGGATATAGTAATGTCTGAAACAAACCTGGAGGCTTTAAACACTGTGTCGGGCACCTTCATCAATAAGAAGGCGAAAGCTAACTTTAAGGTGTTGGGTGCTAAGTGCGGCAAGAACATGAAAGAAGTGTCGGGCATGATCCAGCAATGGTCGCAGCAAGACATCATAGAGATGGAAGCCAATAAAACAAAGGCCTTGCTATTATCCAACGGCGAAACAATAAATATTATTGCAGAAGATGTGGATATCACTACTGATGATATTTCAAGCACTATGAAAGGCTGGGTAAGCATGTCGTACGAAGGTTTCACGGTAGCTTTAGATACTAATTTGACCGACTATTTGCGCAACAAAGGTATAGCTCGAGAGTTGATTAACCGTATTCAAACTATACGTAAAGAAAGTGGCTTTAATGTTACCGACCGTATAGTGGTGGCCGTGCAGCAGCATGATTATTTGAAGGGCGCTTTGGCTGATGCGGAGATTGTGCAGTTAATCTGTTCACAAACCTTGGCAGACAAGCTGGAGATGGTGGCTGAATTATCGTCTGCAACGGAAGTGGAGCTGGACGAGGTGATGGTGAAGATAGCGGTGAAGAAAGTGTAAATTAAAACTTGGTTTAAAATTTTGCAGATTCAAAAAAAGTGTTTAGCTTTGCATCAGATTATTTAGAATCACCGCTCTATTAATCCACTTAATAACACTAATTGATCTTTTGCTATGATTTACACACTCAATCCCTCATCTGCAGATTTTTCTAAAAATCTGACGGCTAATTTCCAGGAAACGGATAATCGGTTTCATCAAGTTGATATTCGCTTTGAAAAAACAGAGCATAAAATTGATGTACTCAGAAAGGATATGGATGCCGGCTTTGAAAAAGTGAATACACGCTTAGATTCTTTGGAGTCAAGTATGAATCACCGGTTTAATATCTTTGGCTGGGTTATGGGTCTGGGTTTTGGTTTACTTTCAGCAGTGGTAGGAACACTTTGTGTATTAGTTGCTAAGGCTATCGCCTAATAATCGCCCAATAAAGGTTAATTTTCTTGCTTTTGGCTTGATTTTTTGTTATCTTTGTAGATTAATACATTTCTGGAGGATACGATTATGGCAAAGACAACTAAAACGGTAAAAGCGGAAGCCGAAGCAAAATTGCGCTATACCGATACTGAATTGCAGGAATTCAAAGATTTGATTTTAGAAAAACTGGATAAAGCCAAACGTGATTTCGACTTATTAATTTCCAGTGTAAATCATAGCGGTAGTAATGATACGGAAGATACTTCTCCTACATTCAAAGTGCTGGAGGAAGGTGCGGCCACGTTAACTAAAGAAGAAAGCGGACAATTGGCTATGCGCCAACAGAAGTTCATTCGTTCGCTGGAAGCAGCTTTGGTGCGTATTGAAAACAAGACCTATGGTATATGCCGTGAAACCGGCCGCCTTATCCCGAAAGAGCGTTTGAGGCTGGTGCCTCATGCAACCTTAAGCATTGAAGCTAAAAACAAGTAAGCGCTTCCGGTATGAAATCCATTAAGCCCTTCATTCTTCCTGTTGCGTTGATAACGCTTTTATTGATTATTGATCAGGCATTGAAAATTTGGGTGAAGACCCACATGATGATCGGCGAAAGCTTCCCGCTGTTCGGGCAATGGTCGTATATTTACTTCATAGAAAATCCGGGCATGGCCTTTGGCATGAAGTTTGGCGGAGAGATTGGGAAAATTATCCTGACTCTTTTTCGCATAGGTTTGGTGACTGCGATAGGCGTGGGCATTTACCGCTTGATAAAGCAACAAGCGCCTGTGATTATGGTTTTGTCGCTCTCCCTCATTTTTGCAGGCGCGCTCGGCAATATTATTGATAGTCTTTTCTACGGAATGATATTTACCGATTCGTACGGACATTTGGCTACTGCGTTTCCTGCCGAAGGGGGTTATGCACCTTTCCTGCAGGGTAAGGTGGTAGATATGTTTTATTTTCCGCTGATAGAAACAACTTATCCCAACTGGTTTCCACTGTGGGGTGGAGAAGAGTTGATTTTTTTCCGTCCCATTTTCAATGTGGCCGATTCCGCCATTTCTGTTGGTGTCTTTTTCCTTTTTATTATTCTCTTGCGCCGTAAATATTTTACCACAGCAGAATGAAAAAAATAATATTTATAGGAGCATTCTTCCTGTGTGTATTACTTACATGGGCAGCCCCATTACGTAATGTGCCGGTAACCTTGGTTCAGCCTAACGGCGATACGCTCCGGTGTTTTGCCTCCGGTGATGAGTATTTTAACTATAAGCACGATGCCAATGACTATGTGATTATACAGGATAAAACTACCGGCTATTATGTGTATGCTATAAAAGCTGGTGATGATATTGCTCCTTCGGCTTTTGTTCCCGGAAAGGATAATCCGCAAACTGTAGGCTTAGTACCCCACACTCTCCCGTCACCTGAAAAGATTGCGGCTATCATCACTGCTGCAAGAAAAGCGATGGAACTACCCTTGCAGCAAGACAAACAGTTCCAACAGAGCATACGCAATGCCGCCGTTGCTTCAGGTCGAAATCGTGGCACCATGAATAACATTGTTATTTTTATTCGCTTTGCCGATGATCCCGAATTTACGGCAGGAACATATACTGCATTGAAAGATTTTTGCAATGCAACGACAGGTATTTCGATGAAAACCTATTATCAGGAAGCCTCTTACGGACTATTTACCCCGGAATCGTATTTTTACCCTACAAGCGTTGGTACAACTTATTCTTATAAAGACGCGAATAATCGTTCCTATTATGAAATCAGTAGTTATAAAACCGATACGGAGCGTATAAAAAGGGAACAAACACTCTTGAAGAATGCCATAGAGGCGGTGAAAAGCCAGATACCGGCGAATTTGAATTTGGATATGAATGGCGATGGATATGTGGATAATATTATCTTTATGGTGAAGGGTACTGTGGATTCTTCTCCCAATCCTTGGGGGACACTCCTATGGCCGCACCAATGGGCATTTATTGCACCAAATTATACTACCACCATTAATGGAAAAATCACCGGAACATTTAATTTTCAGCTGGAAGCAGACTTGATGGATCCTACCTCCGGCGGGGCGAGCACTTTGTGCCATGAGTTGTTCCACACATTAGGTGCCCCGGATTTATATCACTATACTTATCGTACAGACTTGCATCCTGTGTATACATGGGACCTGATGGAGTCTAATACTACGCCTCCCCAGCATATGAGCGCTTACATGAAGCACAAATATGGCAATTGGATAGATGATATTCCCTTCATAGGCGCGAATGGCGTGTATGCCCTGGCTCCGCTCAATTCATCAACTGACAATAAAGTGTGCTACAGAATAGAATCACCGGTGTCTACCGGAGTTGATGCTGAGTATTATGTGGTGGAATATCGCAAGAGAGCAGCTACCGGTATAGAAAGTGCTATTCCCAACTCCGGCCTGTTAATTTACCGTATCAATCCTAAATTTAAAGGTAATGAGGATTACAATGGCACTACGATATTTGATGAGGTTTACCTTTACCGTCCCAACGGTACTACTACAGCTGAGGGTAAACCGCAACAAGCTAATTTCAGCGCGTCTGTGAACCGTACAGCTTTTAATAATACTACGAATCCTAAGTGCTTCCTGAGTGATGGTATGATGGATGATATTTATGTGTTTGATGTATCGGCTCCCGGTGATAGTATTTATTTCACCATGGGTGGAATGGCCGACAGTATAGTTATCAACACTTCGGAAATACAAATGGGTATACCGCAAACACTATCGGCTGCCTTATTTCCGCAAACTGCCGGCGGTATAGTGGTGTGGACTGTTAAGGATACGATGATGGCGAAACTAACGGCTGATGATATGATTTTAGGTAAAGAAGCGGGTACAGTGACAGTACGTGCTGAGGTATTGAATAATGCTAAAGTATTTGCTGAAAAAATAATTACCATAAACCCCACTGCTATCAGCATAGATAATGATGTTATACAGGAAGGCGTTACTGCGCAATTAACCGCAACGATGGCCCCTTCAACACTGTCTCCGGCTTTAGTGTGGAGTGTGAAGAATGTTACGGGATCCGCCCAGGTAAAAGATAGTAAGATAATAGGACAGTCGGCCGGGTTTGTAAATGTACATGTACAGTTGGAAGATTGTGATTGTGTATATGCCGAAAAGAAAGTTATTATTACCGGTAGTCCGGATGAAGATCCTGTGATAGATTATTGGGAGAATAAAGGCGCTGACGGTTTGCTTACCATTGAATCGCCGTCAGGTATATCTTTGGTGGAGTGCTTCAGTAACGGAGGGAAAAAGGTGCAAGAGTTGGATTTTGGTGGTGCTACAACCATTCAATATTTGTTTGCAAGCTACCCTCATGGTGTGTATTTCTTGAAGGTTTGGAACGCAGAAAAAACAAAATCGTCTAACCTGAAAATTTTATGGTAACAATTATCATTCAAAAAGTATATATAGTAGCAGTTTTTGTATTGTTGGGTAGTGTTGCCTATTCACAACAACCTACAGTCCTTACACTGGCACCTGATAGCCGCTCTACGGGTATGGCGGATATGGGTGTAGCTACTTCAGCAGATGTGAATGCACAGTATTTTAATGTGTCGAAATATGCTTTTGCCGACAAGGGTGGAATCTCTGTTTCTTATTCTCCCTGGATGCGTAAATTAGCGTCAGATATGAACGCTGTTTATTTGGCAGGCTATGGAGAGATAGGAACTAATAATTATATCAGCGGATCAGTGGCTTATTTTTCTGTGGGTAATATTACTTTGTCCGATGGTGTAACAGCTATGGAAACTAACCCTTCGGAGTGGGCTATAGATTTGGGCTACTCGCGCAGGCTTACGCCTTATCTTTCCTTAGGTGTAGCTTTTCGTTATGCTTCGGCAATATATGCGGATTTGAATGCATTGAACATATTGCATGCAGGCGCTTTTGCTGTTGACGCAGGGGCGTATTTTCAACTTCCGGTGGGGCAAAATAAAATTTTTGCAGGTGTCAGCATTACCAATATAGGAACGCAATTTCAATTTGCCGATACAACTGCTTCGCTGCCTACAGCCTTGCGTTTAGGTGTGAATTATACATTTAATTTCACGCCGGAGCATGGCTTGTCTTTGGGGGTGGAAGGCAATCAACCTTTTGTGTCGGGAGCTAAAAATTCTTTTGACCGGGCTACCTTTGGATTTGGTGCTGAGTATAGCTGGAAGCAAACGTTGATGGCACGTGCCGGTTATTTTTATAATAATAAGAACTATGGTGACCGCTCACATGTTTCAATAGGTGTGGGAGGCCGGTTGGAGGGTTTTGGCGTAGATGCTTCATATTGGATACCTACGTCTTCTTCAAACACAGCTTTGGATAATACTTTTCATATTACCTTATCCTACATTTTCAGGTAGTGTTCATCTGTCTCCAGCTGCTTAATAAGAATCTTGCGTGTTTCGTGAATGCGGCTTTTGACAAGGCTTAGCGGAATATTTAACTTCTCCGCTATTTCTTCGTATTTATATCCTTCGGCAAGTAATAAGAAAGCCTCCCGCTTTTCGTCGGACAAAGCCATAATTTTATTGCAGATGTCTTTTTTAAATATACGGTCGAGTGTGTTCGTGTATCCCGGGGTTGTGTTGATAGCGGTATTATCCTGTGTTTCATCTTCCAGGTCTTCAGCATGTACTTTTTTATCACGTATGTTGTTATAAAATATATGGCGCATCACAGTGAATATCCATGATTTGAATTTATTGGAGTAGGTATCTCGCTTTAACATAGCGCGCAGAAAGGTTTCTTGTAAAAGATCTTCAGCGTCATTTTTATCCCATGTAAGGCTATATGCAAAGTTGCGCAGGTTGTTTTCTTCTTTGAGTAGTGATTGTTGGAATGTTTTAGTGCTATTTTCCATAAAATGCTTTTTGATGTATTTAAAATACATAAGCAAAAAGCATGCCAATAGTTTATTTTTTCCGGATTATCATTAATCCGTCACGCAGGGGAAGTAGTAAGTTGTCAACACGGGCATCATTTTGTACCATATTGTTAAAGTGTACTATGCCTTTTGTTTGTGCATCGGAAGGGAGAGGCTCTTCTACTACTTTTCCGTCCCACAGTACATTGTCGGCCAAAATAAATCCGCCGGAGCGTACTTTGTCGAACACAGTGTCGTAATAAGCACTATATTCACGTTTATCTCCATCAATAAATACGAGGTCAAACGATTCATTGAGCGCAGGTATTATTTTCAGTGCTTTGCCTATATGCAGGTGTATTTGTGAGGCATAGGCGCTGCGGTCAAAGAAAGAGCGCGTGCCTTCTTCCAGCTCATCGTTATGTTCAATGGTGTGAATGATACCGTTGGGTGCTAATCCTTTCGCCATACATAACGTGGCGTAGCCGGTGAAGGTGCCTATCTCCAGTATGCATTGCGGTTGCAGCATGTGGCTGATGGCGCTAAGAAATTGTCCCTGCAGATGTCCCGACAGCATACGTGGGTGCATGACATGGAGATGGGTGTAGCGCACCAGCTCTTGCAGTAGCTCATCTTCAGGAGATGTGTGGGCCTCTATATATTGTTCAAGGGAAGACATAATAATTGAAAATTGAAAATGGAAAATTGAAAGTGAAAAGGCAGTTTGTCACTCGTTACTCGTCACCTGTCACTATAAGTAGATTAGTTGTGAGAGGCGGCCGGGGTGCAACACATCACCGGCAATGTCGTGCAACTGTGCGGCGGTGATGGCTTCTATTTTTTCCACCAATTGTTTTTGTGTTTCTATTTTGTTGAATACTAAAAGGCTTTTGGCGCGATTCAGCATCTGCGCTTCATGGTTGTCGGATCCAATGGCCAATTGGCCTATGAGTTGTTTCTTGATACGTTGAAGTTGCATATCACTGAGTGGTGCTGCGCATAATTTTGTCAGCTCATTATTCACCAGCCCGCAACATTTTTCTACTTTTTCCTTATCGGTGCCAAAATAGATAGTGAGCGCTCCGCTGTCGGAGTAGGTGTTGAAGTTGGTGTCGATGGTATACACTAGTCCGTGTTTTTCTCGCAATATTGTGTTTAATAGTGAGTTGGATGCGGGTCCGCCGAGGTAGTTATTCAGCAGTGCCAGTCCCACGCGGCGTGGGTCATGCAGTGAGTAAGCACGGGTTCCCATGATACAGTGCGCCTGGAATGTTTTGCGGTTGATAGTTTCGCGGAAGCGTGTATGCTTGTCGGGTGCAATGCGAGGATGTGTGTTTTCACCGGCTTTTATTTCACTAAAATATTTATTGACCAGTTGTTCAATGCGCGGCAGACGGTGTTTACTCACAATGGAGAGTACCATATTGTGTGGTCTGTAGTGTTTTTGAGTGAAAGCATGAAGCTGTTTGGAACTTATGGCTTTGAGGGATTGTGCTGTGCCAAGTATGGGGTGCCCCAGTGTGGAGTGGGGGAAGAGCCGTTCTTCAAAGTCATCAAAAATTTGTTCGGCGGGATTGTCTTTGTAGGAGTTTATTTCGTCGATGATAACGGGACGTTCTTTGTCGGCCTCTTTTTCGGGGAAGGTGGGGGCGAAGGCCATTTCGGCCATTAGCTCCAGGGCTTTCTCCAGGTCATTTTTTAAGATGGTGGCATGTATGGTGGTTTCCTCCTTGGTGGTGAAGGCGTTAAGTTCACCTCCTACATTCTCAAGCCTGTTATTGATAAAGTTTGCGGTATGTTTTTTTGTGCCTTTAAATAACATGTGTTCAACGAAATGGGCTATTCCGTGTTCATTGACGTCTTCATCACGTGAGCCGGTATTTACGGCTAACCCGCAGTAAGCTACCTCAGAGCGGCTGTAGCTGTGTACTACCCGTAGTCCGTTCGGGAGAGTGAAAAGGCTTGTATCCATTAAATGTAATTTTTTTTGCAAAGTTAAAAAATAAATCATATCTTTGCAGCCCGTTTTTAAGGTGCCATAGCTCAGTTGGTAGAGCAAAGGATTGAAAATCCTTGTGTCCTTGGTTCGATCCCGAGTGGCACCACGGAAAATCAGAGAGTTGCAAAATTGCAGCTCTCTTTTTTTATGTCAAAATGGTGTTTGTTTCCAAAATGCACTATATTTGTAGCATAATAGAAACAAAATGAAAAATGACCTTTCTGGAATTTAAAACTAAAATGTTCGATTTGGCATGCGTCAATATCTATCAGGTATATGCATGGCAGTCGGATTTTGACCGTAATAACCTTACTCGTTGGGTAAAGAAGGGGTATCTTATCCGGTTACGGCAGGGATATTTTGCTTTTTCGGAATATAAGAGCAAGCCGGATTATTCCCTTTATTTTGCGAATCGAATTTACCGCCCGTCCTATATCAGCTTGCATACGGCATTGTCGTTCTACGGAATGATACCGGAAGCAGTGGTACAGATTACCAGTGTGGCATCGCTAAAAACAGCATCATTTGCCAATGATTTTGGTGAATACTCATATAAAAATGTCAAAGAAAACCTGATGTTCGGGTACGAATTGAAGTCAATGGCAGACAACCGTACCATACAGTTTGCTACACCTGAAAAGGCATTGCTTGATTTGCTGTATCTTTATCCGTTCTATGATAGCGAGCAGGAATTGGAAGAATTGCGTTTGGATGAAGATTTTCTGCACGATGATTTAAACAAGGATTTACTGATGGACTACTGTGCCAAGTTTCAAAGCAAGGCACTTGACCATCGGGTAAAGCTACTTCTTAAAACTTACGATTTATGATACAGATTGAACAGATAAGAAATTATTTTCCGGCTCAACTCCGTGGAAATTCGGGTTTCGATAAGCACATACTGAAAGAGTATTTGCAGTTGATGATTTTGGATTACCTATCGTCTACTCCAAACATCCGAAAGATGGTTTTTATCGGCGGAACAAACCTTCGTTTGGTAAAAGGGATAGACCGGTTCTCCGAAGACTTGGATTTCGATTGCAAAGACTTGTCGAAAGAGGAATTTATTGAAATGACAAACGGCGTAATCCAGTTTTTGGAACGTTCAGGGTTGAGGGTAGAAGCAAGGGATAAGGATAATCCGAAACTAACAGCATTCAGGCGGAATATTCATTTTCCTGAACTGTTATTTGATTTGGGATTGAGCGGACATAAGGATGAACGTTTTTTAATAAAGGTTGAAAGCCAAGACCAAGGAATCGTTTATCATCCGGTTATCACAAATATCAAGGGTTGCGGATTCTTTTTCCCGTTTCCTGTTCCTTCCGATGGTGTATTGTGCAGCATGAAAATTGCCGCTATGTTAGCCCGCTCAAAAGGCCGTGATTTTTATGACCTGATGTTCTTATTGGCACAAGCAAAACCAGATTATGATTTTCTTTCAAAGCATTGCGGAGTACATAACTTGCAAGAGTTCAAACAAGCGACAACCGAATTGCTGAAAACAGTCGATTTGAAGAAAAAGCAAAAGGATTTTGAGCACTTGCTTTTCAATAAAGCGAATAGCGAGAAGATTTTGAAGTTTTGGGAATTTGTAGATTCGCTTACAGAATAAAAGGATTAAGGAGCATATAGTAATAAAAAATTTAAAGATGTAATTTATGGCTGAATATCTTATCACATTCGTTGATACTGAAATTGATCCAAAAAGTCGGAAAATTCTTGATATTGGAAGTATTAAGGATAATGGAAATTCTTTTCATAAAACTTCTGTCGTAGAATTCATTCAGTTTCTTAACGGGACAAAATATATTTGCGGACATAATATTTTTAATCACGACATTAAATATATCGGTAAAGCAATAACCGAGGCAAAAATCACTCCTAAAAATATCATTGATACACTGTTTCTTTCGCCATTGCTTTTCCCGACTAAGCCATACCATGCTTTATTAAAAGACGACAAGCTCCAAACAGAAGACATTAACAATCCTTTAAATGATTCAATAAAGGCAAAAGATTTATTCTATGATGAGGTTGCCGCTTTTAGCCAAACAGAGGAAACTCTTAAACAAATTTTCTATTTGCTCTTGAAAGACAAAAAAGAATTTTATGCTTTCTTTGATTTCACCGCTTACACAAGCGCAAATTTGGACGTTGAAAGTCTGATTCGCCAGAAGTTCAAAGACGAAATTTGCGAACAAGTTGACTTAACAAAGATCATAGTAGAGCATCCGATTGAACTTGCCTACAGCCTATCTCTGATTAATTCATTTATCCTTCATAAAAAGATTCATTCAATTACACCTCCTTGGGTTCTAAAAAACTATCCGGACGTAGAACGAATCATGTTCCATTTGCGAAACAAGCCTTGCATAAGTGGTTGCGTGTATTGTAACGATGTATTGAATATTCACAAAGGTCTAAAAAAGTTTTTCGGTTTTGACTCGTTTAGAACTTATGGCGGCGAACCATTGCAAGAGAAAGCTGTTAAAGCTGCTATTGACAATAAATCATTACTTGCCGTTTTTCCGACCGGAGGAGGCAAATCAATCACGTTCCAAGTTCCGGCTTTGATGAGTGGAGAGAGTTCAAAAAGCCTTACAGTTGTTATTTCTCCATTGCAATCATTAATGAAAGATCAGGTTGACAATCTCGAAAAGCTTGGAATTACCGAGGCGGTTACTATAAACGGATTACTCGATCCGATCGAAAGAGCAAAATCTTTTGAAAGAGTGGAAGATGGTTCGGCTTCCATTCTTTATATCTCACCGGAGTCACTACGGTCGAAAACTATAGAAAAATTGATTTTAGGAAGAAAAATTGCTCGTTTTGTAATTGATGAAGCCCACTGTTTTTCTGCATGGGGACAGGATTTCCGGGTTGATTATTTATACATCGGAGATTTCATCAAGTCAATTCAAGAAAAGAAGAATCTGGAGGATGGAATTCCTGTTTCGTGTTTTACGGCAACAGCAAAACAAAAAGTAATTGAGGATATTCGGGATTACTTTAAAGAAAAACTTTCTCTCGATCTTGAACTGTACACATCAAAAGCCTCAAG
>JAVBSQ010000016.1:0-7369 GCA_031556695.1 Bacteroidales bacterium
AATTGGTAATCTGGGATTCTGTGAATTTTGTGCTTTTCATACTACAAAGTTAAAATTGTTTTCTGTTCTGTACATTTTTAATTCGTAGGATTTTTTGGGGCACTTACAAGCATAATCCAAAACTCTGTAGAATATTTTAATAAGATAAAAACAAAATTTCTCTCCTAGGGTTTGTTTCCTGTATGTATACTGCAAATATAAAACTAAAATATCATACGAACAAAATTATATGACAAAATTTTTCTTTTTATTTTTTTTTCATACCTTTGCATCGTACTTTAAGTACAAACCGCCGCTCTAATATTGTGCCCCATTAACCCATAAGATCCACTCTTATGCTCATCAAAACATTTGGTTGCGCGTGCTATGGCATCAGCGCCACCACCATCACTATTGAGGTAGACGCCTCACCCGGATTCGGATTTTGCATGGTAGGACTGCCGGACAGCGCCGTGAAAGAAAGTCAACACCGCATCAACAGCGCCCTCAGCAGCATTGGCTTTCACATGCCCGGCCGCAAGGTAGTTATCAACATGGCGCCCGCAGATATCCGCAAGGAAGGTTCCGCCTACGACCTGCCGCTGGCCATAGGCCTGCTTGCCGCCTCCGAACAGATCAAAGCTGAAGAGGTCAGCCGCTTTATGATCATGGGCGAACTGGCACTTGACGGGAAGCTCCGCCCCATCACCGGAGCGCTGCCCATAGCCCTGCAAGCGTTAAGCGAGGGGTTCGAAGGTTTTATCCTTCCGGAAGATAATGCACGGGAAGCAGCCGTAGTAAAAGGCCTAAAGGTATACGGCGTAAAAACACTCAAGCAAGTAGCCAACTTTTTCAATAGGTCAGAGCCTATTACGCTCACGGAAGTTGACCTACAGGCAGCATTTGAAGATGTGTGCCGGAACTACGAAGAAGATTTTGCCGATGTGAAAGGACAAGAGAACGTAAAACGGAGTTTAGAGATAGCCGCTGCCGGTGGACATAACATCATTATGATTGGCCCTCCCGGCTCCGGAAAAACCATGCTTGCCAAACGCCTGCCCACCATCATCCCCTCTCTCACCCTGCAGGAAGCCCTCGAAACAACAAAAATTCATTCTGTGGCAGGGAAGATAGACCGTCAGGGAGGACTTATAGCCAAGCGGCCCTTCCGCGCACCGCACCACACCATCTCTAATATTGGCTTAGTAGGTGGTGGCACCAACCCTCAACCCGGCGAAATTTCCCTGGCACACAACGGCGTACTCTTCCTCGACGAGCTGCCCGAATTTCAACGTCCGGTATTGGAAGTCTTACGCCAGCCCTTGGAAGACCGCCAGATCACCGTGTCGCGCGCCCGCTACTCCATTGAATACCCTGCCAACTGTATGCTCGTTGCTTCCATGAACCCTTGCCCCTGCGGCAACCATAATCACCCCGACAAGCCATGTTTTTGCCACCCGGGCGCCATCAACCGCTACCTCAACAAGGTGTCGGGTCCCCTGCTCGATCGCATAGACATACACATTGAGGTGGTACCCGTACCTTTCGCCCAACTATCGGAGATCCGTCCTTCCGAAAGCAGCACCGCCATACGTGAACGGGTCGCCGCCGCCCGCAAGATACAAGAACAACGTTTTGCCTCCGAACCGCATATTCACTGTAATGCCATGATGCCCTCCCGACTCTTGAAACAGTACTGCCAACTAAGCGAAGCCTGTGCCACCCTTCTAAAAACGGCGGTGGAGCGCGTGGGATTGTCTGCCAGGGCTTACGACCGCATACTTAAGGTATCACGCACCATAGCCGACATTGAGGGAAGCGCGGAAATCAAGCCTGAACATGTGTCTGAGGCTATACAGTACCGGAGCCTCGATCGTGAGGGGTGGGCAGGGTAAGCACAAGGGCACGCGATAATACAAGAAGCTCCCACAGATCTCACAGATTACACAGATAATACAATATTATGACAGAGAATGAAATTTCATACAAAATAAGAGGGGGTATCTATAATGTTTATAACAATCTAGGTCCCGGATTATTAGAGTCCGTATATGAACATATACTAGCCTATGAACTATCCTTGACCGGACTGGAAGTTACAACCCAAGTTCCAATTCCTGTTATTTATGATAATGTGAAAATGGACTTCGGATTTAGAGCTGACATTATTGTAAATCAAAAAGTTATTATAGAAATAAAATCCGTAGAAAGCATTAATCCCGTGCACCATAAGCAGTTATTGACTTATTTAAAACTCGCAAAAATTAGATTGGGAATCTTAGTTAATTTCAATACCAATGATATATCAACCTCTATTTTCAGAAAAATTCGCTGACTTTATCTGTGTAATCTGTGAGATCTGTGGGAAAATATTCGTACTTTTGCATTTTAATGAATAGACTTCTCATTATAGTTGCATGTTTACTGCTCCTCGGATGTTCCACCAAAAAGAACACCTGGACTTCCCGTGCATACCATAATGTAACCTCCGAATTTAATGTCAAATTCAATGGCTATGAGAGTTTCAAAGAAGGGGTTAAAAAAGCAGAAGCCTTTCCTGCCACCGACTACAACGAACTCCTTCCTGTATTTGTATTTTCCTACGACGGAATAGCCAAGCAAGTCACCAGCGAGATGGACCGCACCATTGATAAGTGCACCAAGCTCATCACCCTTCACTCCATCACCGTAAAGCCCAAAAAACCTACGGGCAAGGTTACCCGTGAAGATCGTGAATTTTATAATCAGCGGGAGTTCAACTCCGTGATTGACGATGCCTACCTTCTCTCCGCCAAAGCCAGCCTCTACCTGCAGAAATATGACCAGGCCATCACACTCCTTGATTATATGCTATTGGAGTTTCCCAAAGCCTCTGCCATACCTGAGGCAAAAATATGGCTGGCCGTAGCCCTCACTAACATGAATGAGCTTGACCGTGTGGAAAAGTTGTTATCTGAAGCCAATG
The DNA here is from genome assembly GCA_031556695.1 of Bacteroidales bacterium. Classification (GTDB taxonomy): domain Bacteria; phylum Bacteroidota; class Bacteroidia; order Bacteroidales; family UBA932; genus UBA932. The sequence goes on from JAVBSQ010000016.1 coordinate 2,945, forward strand.
CCAACAATAGCCTCTCCAAAGCCAACCGAGCTAACCTGCATGCGGCTTATGCTAACTTCTACATTAAAAATAGCAATATCAAAGAAGCGGCCAATGAGCTTACCCTGGCCTTGAATGAGGAATCGCACAAGGCCAACAAAATACGTTATCATTTTATTTTGGCCAATCTGTATAGCCAACTGAATCAACCGGCAGAGGCAACCTTACATTTAGAGCAAATTATCCGATCCAGCACTGACTTCGAACAAGAATTTTCCGCACGCCTGCTCTTAGCCGGATCTTTTGAACCTTCCAAAGCAGCTGAGATGAGAAAAAATCTCTTAAAACTATTGAAGGAGCCAAAGAATGAAGATTTTGCCGACCGTATTTATTTTGCTTTAGCCAAGGTAGAACACGTGATGGGCAACGATTCTGTTGCCATTGCATATCTAGAGCTCACTGTAAAAACAGAGTCACTCAATCCGCGGCAAAACGGACTGGCCTATGAAGTGATGGGCTACTATTATTATGATCACCAACAATACCCAATGGCCTATGATTATCTCAGCAAAGCAGCAGAGGAGTTAGGCGCTGACTATCCTCGTTATCCCGAACTGTGGGAGCGCTCACAGTCATTGAAAAAATTGGCTGTAAACTGGCTCATAGTGTATACGGAAGACAGCCTGCAACGTGTAGCTCAACTACCCGAAGCCGAACGCGAAAAAATCATCACCAATGCTATTAGCAAAGTGATGGAAGATGAACGGCAGGCAGCAGCGGAACAGCAGCAGCGGCAATATCATGCTAACCGGCAGGAACAACAACGTTATTCCAGTTCCGGTAATACCGGCGGAAAATGGTATTTTTATAACACTAACTCTATAAACTCCGGACAAGCGGCCTTCACCATGCGATGGGGGAAACGGCGGTTGGAGGACGACTGGAGGCGGAAAGACCGGAGCGAAATGACAGCCTTATCAAATGCCGAGGAAACCAAACTATCCGACACGACCAAGGCCTTAACCCCTCTATCCAATAAGAGTAGGGAATACTATACCCGCAACCTTCCCCTCACACCTGAAAGCATGAAAACGTCCAACGACAGGTTACGCCCTGCCCTCTTCCGTTTAGGTGAAGCTTACATGAATGATGTTAAGATGCCGCGCGAAGCCATCAACAGCTTTGAGGAGTTGCTAAAACGTTTCCCTAACAATGAGTTTTTAGCTTCTACTTACTACTACTTATATCAACTCTATGCCGAAGCGGGCAATACCGGAGAAAGCGGACGATACAAGCAGCTACTGATTGCCAATTTCCCCAAAGAACCTATAACGCAAATCATCACCAACCCCAACTACCTGCAAGAGCAGAAAGCGGTGGAATCACAAATAGAGGCAATGTATGCGGAAGCGCTTAATGCCTATAATGAAGGTCGCTATGCGGAATCTTCAGCCCTAGCCGGTAAAATCAATGAGCAATATCCACAGAATTTGATTCAGTCGCAAATAGCATTGCTTCGCGCATTCTGCACAGCTAAAACAGCCAGCTTAGGAGTATATAAACAGGCCTTGGTGGAAATCTCTTTCAACTATCCCACCTCGGAAGCTTCAAAAAAAGCAACGGAATTGTTGGCAGCATTGGAGACAAACGTCCTTCAATATACCCCATCAACGGCTCAACAACTGGAAAGTAACGTGCAAGCAGGAGAAAGTGGCAAGGCCTCCGAGTCACTCTTACCCGACAAGGTGATATATACACCAAGCGAGGGCACGCACTATTTTGCCATACTCTTCAACAGTAAACAAAATGCCAACGAATTGCTCTTTGCTGTGGAATCCTATAATGTTGACCATTTCCTGGACAAAAATTATGATGTAAGCATCAGTGATATTGGAAATAACTACTCCGTTTTGCTGGTAAAAACATTTGCCTCTGAACAAGAAGCCACTGATTATGCATTAGGTATTTATGATGACGAAGCACTCATCCTATTTGACCCGGTCAACTTCCGCCGGATATTAATCACGCCGGAAAATCTTGAGTTGCTCACTAAAACAAAAGCGGTGGTTGATTACCTCGACTTCTTCAATACACAATACCTCACTTTCACTAATGGTGTTATTGGACATTAAACATATTGAAGACCTCCCTTTGGTAGCCCAACAATTGCTGCCTAAAATTAGGCAACACAAGGTCGTTGCTTTTTATGGAGGCATGGGTGCCGGAAAAACCACATTTATTAAAGCCCTTTGTACTGAGATGGGTATTACAGCTACCGTGAATAGCCCTACCTTTGCACTCGTAAATGAATACCAACTTCCGGACGGTGCGCCCTTATACCATTTTGATTTTTATCGTATCAACAAAATAGCCGAAGTGTTTGACCTCGGCTATGAAGAATATTTTTACAGTGGAGCCCTCTGCCTTATTGAATGGCCGGAGCTGATTGAGCCGCTGTTACCTGAAGATACCCTGCGCCTTGCCATTAGCGTTGAAAACGATGGGCGCAGGGTAATCAGTATCAAATAAAATTACAACCATTTCACCAGCGCGAAATCCTGACGGTGTGGCAATTTAGCATTTTTAGCGTAGATGCGTGTTGCAGTATAGAACATTCCCGGTTCATCTGGAGTAGCTTTTATTCTATAAGTAGCCTGCCCGTTAGAATGCGATACCAAAGAGAATTCATAGGTTGATTTGATCACAAATTTTTCATCTTTTTCTTGTGACGCAAATACCATTTCCACCCCTATATCCTCAGGTTTAAGATCGCCGATAAGCAAGGTTACCGATGACTGCATTTCTTTTCCGAGGGTATACATATCGCGTGCTCTGTCGGGCTGTTCCACCGATATTACTTCAATGTGTTCCCATTCACGTGTCACTTTCTTCTTCCATTCGGTAATAGCCACAGCTTCGGCATAATCATCTTTCACCAACCAGGCATGGCGTTCGGTCAATTTATTATAGAAACGGTCTTCATAATCACACATCATGCGGTTAGTGGTAAAATTAGATGCCACCTTAGCGATAGTATTCTTAATTTGGTTCATCCATTCAATGGAAATACCATGCTTATCACGCTTATAGAACATAGGCGCAATTTCATCTTCCAACATATTGTAGATGGTTTCCACGTCGAGTTCGTCTTGGAAAGCGTTGTTCTCGTATGTTTGTTCCATCGGAAGGGCCCAACCGGCACCGGGTTGGTAACCTTCCACCCACCAGCCGTCGAGCACGCTGAAGTGCATCACACCGTTCATTACGGCTTTCTCACCGCTGGTGCCGGAGGCTTCGAGGGGGCGTGTGGGAGTGTTCATCCAAATGTCAACACCTTGAACTAAGAGTTTAGCCAATTCAATGTCATAGTTAGGCACAAAAACTATCTTGCCAATAAATTGGGGCATCTTGGAGACTTCTACAATGCGTTTGATCAGGTCTTGTCCGGCCTTGTCGGCGGGATGTGCCTTACCGGCAAACAGGAATTGTACAGGACGGTCGGCGTTGTTTACAATTTCACTTAAACGGTCGAGGTCCTTGAATAAAAGGTGTGCACGTTTGTAGGTAGCAAAACGGCGAGCAAAACCTATGGTGAGTACGTCGTCGCGCAGACTTTCCTTCACATCAACCACCTGACGGGGCGTGAAGTATGTCATGGCAGAAGAGTCGGACATACGTTGTTTAATTTCGCTGATGAGGCGTTTGCGTAGTTTGTTGCGCACTTCAAGGATACGTGCATTGTCTACCTTATATATGCCGTCAAAACAGCTTTTGTCGTAATGGTGCGTTTTAAAATCTTCACCAAATACTTCTGCTTGTATAGCCTTCCATTCGGGAGCTGTCCAGGTGGGATAATGAACCCCGTTGGTTACATAGCTTACGTGGAGTTCTTCGGGTAAATAGCCGGGCCACATATCTTTCAATATTTCCTGACTCACTTTTCCGTGCAACCAGCTCACGCCGTTTATTTCTTGAGACAGACTGGCGGCGAGGAAGCTCATAGAGAACTTTTCGTTTGAATCGGAAGGATTAAGCTTACCTAAGCTCATCATCTTATTCCATGATATTTTGAGACGGTCGGGATAGTGTGACATATATGTACGCAACATATCTTCCGCAAAAGCATCGTGGCCTGCAGGTACGGGTGTATGGGTTGTGAAGAGAGAAGAGCCTTTCACCACTTCCAAAGCTTCATCAAAGGTAAGATTTTTATCTACTACAAATTCACGGAGGCGTTCCAGTCCGATAAAAGCAGCATGGCCTTCATTACAATGGTAAACATCTATCTGTTTTTCTAATTTGCGAAGGGCGCGGATACCTCCAACGCCGAGTAGAATTTCTTGTTTCAGGCGATTTTCCCAGTCGCCGCCATAGAGATGGTAGGTGATGCTACGGTCTTCGTCCAAATTTTCTTCGTGATCGGTATCAAGGAGGTCAAGCTCTACA
>JAVBSQ010000163.1:0-7597 GCA_031556695.1 Bacteroidales bacterium
AGCATTCCCGGAGCCAGTCGCGAACTGGTAGCCGAGGCAGGCCGGTATGCCGACCGCCTAAGCGTAAACCTGGAAATACCTACAGAAGAGAACCTAAAACTATTAGCACCGGAGAAAGACTTTGACAGCGTGCTGCGCCCCATGTCGTATATTCAGCAAGGTGTGCTGGAAAGCGCCGAAGAACGCAAGAAATACCGTTCGGCGCCACGTTTCGCTCCGGCAGGACAAAGCACGCAGCTCATCATAGGCGCCACGCCCGACACCGATAATCAAATTTTACATCTAAGCTCCGATATGTACAAACGCCCTACTATGAAGCGTGTGTACTACTCCGGCTACATACATGTGAACACGAACGAGAGCCGCCTGCCCGCACTGGCAGCGCCGCCCATGGTGCGCGAGCACCGCCTCTACCAGGCCGACTGGCTGATGCGTTTCTATCATTTTGGGGTTGACGAGATTGTAAATGATGCCCACCCTAACCTTGAGTTAGAACTCGACCCTAAGCTATCCTATGCCTTGCGCCATCCCGAGCAGTTCCCCTTGGACGTGAACCGTGCCGACTATGAGATGATATTGCGCGTGCCGGGGATAGGCGTAAAATCAGCTCAACTGATTGTCAGTTCCCGCCGCTTCGGCCGTTTAAATAGCGAACAGTTGCGTAAGATAGGAGTAGTGATGAAACGCGCTAAATATTTTATCACCAATAATGAACTCCCCGGCAAATCGGTGCAAGACGTGCGACCTGAATTCCTGCGCACCCTCTTCACCCAGCCTAAGCTGCTGCAAAAAGCCGGAATGGAAAATCAGCTAAGCCTTTTCCAGTGACGGGTGACGGGTCACAAGTAACGGGTGACGAGTTTACGGTTAACAAATGTCTTAATCACTTAGTCACTTAGCCACTTAGTCTCCTAGTCTCTTAGTCTCTTAGTCTCTTAGTCTCTTAGTCTCTTAATCCCTCAGTCTCCCTAAATGACCTATCGCTACGACAATACCTTTGAAGGCCTGCTCACTCTTGTATTTGATGCTTACAGCCGGAAAGCTTTCCCTACAAAAATAATAGGTAAAGACGAAGTATCGCTATTTGAGAATGAAACGTACACTGTGGTCACCGACAGCAATCGAGCCAAGCGCGTGTGGGATGGACTGCATAAGAAAATATCCAAAGAGGCTTGCCAAATGTGCTATGTCGTTTTTCTATCGGAATTACCCGAAAGGGAGCTATTGCTGTTCCGGTATATGCAAAAAGCCTTTGCTTCACAAAGTTCTATAGAGGTGAATTTTGGTGATGTTGATGTCCTGGAGTGCTCAAAAATATATAAGAAAGTCATGCGCGAGGCCGAACGTATGCGTATGTTCGTGAGGTTCCAGAAAACGGCGGACGGTATGTTCTTCGCCCCCATAGAACCCCAGTATAATGTGCTGCCCTTGGCTATTGCACATTTTGAGGACCGTTTTGCCGACCAACAATGGATTATTTACGATGTAAAACGCTGTTATGGTTATTTTTACGACCTGCAAAAGACAGAGGAGGTTACCTTTGACCAACTCAATATAGACCTTGAAACCGGACAATTAAATGATGCCCTGGCGGCAGCAGATGAGAAATTATTTCAGAAACTATGGCAGCAATATTTCAAATCCATCTGCATCAAAGAGCGCATCAACCCTAAGCTACATCAGCAGCACCTACCCAAACGGTTCTGGAAATATTTACCGGAAAAGAATTTATAACTCGCCATAACTATATTTTTCAACATAGTTGTGGCGAGTTATTCGGGACCAATACAATCAACCATTACAATGGATAACCTATTTTAAAAAGTAAGGGTGCCCTCATTTCTTTGGGCACCCTATTCTCTATTTATTTTCTATATTAGAACGGAAGATCATCAACAGCTTGTTGGCTGCTGAACGGATCATCGACAGGTATAGGTGCGGCGGCAGGAGCTGAAGGAGATGCCGGAGCTGCAGCAGGAGCTGATCCCGGAGCTTGTTTCTCAATACGCCATGCACGCACATCAGTATACCAACGTTCATTAAACTCACGCGACTCCACATTGAAACTTACTTTCAGGACATCGCCTTCTTTGGCACTGGCCAATTCGTTTACACGTTCACCCCAGGCGCTGATACAAACCTTGCGGGGATATTGTTCTTGCGTTTCAACTACAAAATCCTGCTTGCTCCAGTTCCCGCGCGCACTGGTGCCGCTTTGTACCGGAAGGACTTTAATTAGTTTTCCAATTACTTCCATTGCCATAATAACTATTTTTTAGCAGGTTTAGCAGCCTCAGGTTTAGCTTTGCTTACTTTTATCATTTCCACTTCAAAAATCAAAGTAGAATTAGGCTTAATTTTACCACCTGTATTTTGTTCACCATAAGCCAAATTGGAAGGAATGTACAACATTACTTTTGCACCTTCACCTATTAGTTGCAAACCTTCAGTCCAACCTTTAATCACACGGTTCAAGGGGAATTTAGCGGTTTCGCCGCGTTCGTATGACGAATCAAACTCAGTACCATCAATCAAAGTACCACGGTAGTGTACTTCTACGGTGTCAGTTTCAGCAGGTTTAACACCTGTACCTTCAGTAATAATTTGGTATTGCAAACCACTAGGCAATTCAACAACACCTTCTTTGGTTTTGTTTTCAGCCAAAAATTTAAGGCCTTCTTCCTTATTTACAGCAGCCTGTGCAGCCATTTCTTCTTGCTCGGCTTGTTGCATTTGCATAAAATGGTTTTGAATAATCATTTGAGCTTGAGCAGCGTCAATTTTCAGTTTCTTATCACCAAACACATCATTCACCGCTTTGGTAAATTCTGACATATCAAGATAAGTCAATTTTGATTCTTTGAAGTTAGAACCCATCATCACACCAATAGCGTAGCTTAATGAGTCAACTTGGGCTGTGGTCATTCCCTTAGGAGTTTGTTTTTGTGCACAGCTCTCAGCTGTAAGAATTAATCCCATAGCAAGTACTAAAGCAATTTTTAAAGTTTTCATGTTTTTATTTTGTTTTTATTGTTTTTTTGTAAAATAGCAGCATAATTTATATAACAAGCGTGCACCCACATTAGCATCCCACTCATCATACTTCGCCGGAGTAACCTCACACAGGTCAAATCCTATCACCTGCTTGCCTGAATTTTTCAGCGCTTTCATCAGGAACAATGCCTTGTTGTATGTTATTCCGCCGGGCACGGGAGTGCCGGTATGTGGACAATTATCGGGTGTTAAGCCGTCAATATCAAAGCTCACATACACCTTATCCGGCAAAGCCTTGATAATTTCTTCACATTGTGCCGCCCATGATTTCCCATTAAACTCCGCCTCACACATATCCTTATCCGTAAATGCTTTCACCCTGGGATCGGACGACATGATTTCCGCCTCATCAGCGCAATAATCACGCACTGCCACCGACACCAATTTATTTACATGAGATAATGTTTTAATGGCATTATACATGATGGAAGCATGTGAATACGTAAAACCTTCATACGCTTCACGCAGGTCGGCATGCGCATCAATATGCAAAATACCGAAACCTTCATATTTCTCATCTAAAGCTTTCAACAATCCGAAAGGTACGCTATGCTCCCCTCCTACCACGGCTACCAGTTTATTATCCGACAGGTATTTCTTAGCTTCGTTGTACACATAATCGTTCACCTTCTCCGAGGCTGCATTAACCACCTTAATAAGATGTTGCAACGATTCTTCGCTCTCTCCTTCCTCCAAACCTTCAATCACCTCATTGGTAACACGGCGTGTTTGTTCATTTAATTTCAGCAAAGATTCATTTACCGGAGCAGTGCCTATCTTTATATTCCAGGCTTCCGGCACATCTGAATCATACAAATCAACTTGCGCCGAAGCGTCCAAAATAGCGGCGGGGCCACGGTGTGTGCCGGTGCCGTAAGAGGCAGTGGCATCCCATGTAACCGGAATCAGCACTACTTGCGCTTCTTCTACACTATAAGGAAGTGCAAAATAATTACCATTAGGCTGGCCTATATCATTGGGATTGAAAGATGATGACATATTACTTCTAAAATAAGCTGCAAAGATACAATTTTTTTTCATACCTTTGTATAATTTCAATACTTTATTTACCATGAGTTTACTTATTGCAGAACAGGTTGTTAAGCGCTATAGCAACCACCTTGCCCTTGACGGTGTAAGCATCAACGTTCCCCGCGGCAGCATTTTTGGTTTATTAGGCCCCAATGGTGCCGGAAAAACCACCCTTATTCGCATCATAAACCATATCACCGCGCCCGACAGCGGTACTGTAACTTTTGACGGACACCCCCTCCGTGTTGAAGATGTGCACCAAATAGGCTACCTGCCCGAAGAACGCGGTCTCTACAAAAAAATGAAAGTAGGCGAACAAGCCGTATACCTTGCCCGACTCAAAGGTCTTTCACAAGTCGAAGCTACCGAACAGCTCAAAACATGGTTCACTAAATTTGGCATCAATGCTTGGTGGGACAAGAAAGTGGAAGAACTTTCCAAAGGCATGGCACAAAAAGTTCAATTCATCGTTACCATATTACACAAACCAAAACTATTAATATTTGACGAACCCTTCAGCGGCTTCGACCCTATAAATGTAAACCTGCTGAAACAGGAAATACTCGAACTCAAAGCTTCCGGAAGCACCATCATCTTTTCTACACACAACATGGCCTCCGTAGAAGAATTGTGCGACCATATAGCCCTCATCAACAAATCAAAAGTAGTAGTAACCGGCCCCCTCGAAGAAGTGCGCCGCAAGCATGGCGACAACATTGTTGAAATAACTTTCCACGGCAACGCCACTGTTTTATCCCAAAACCTCCCCGCAGCCTATACCCTGCTCAACATTACGGAGAATAAGGAGCTACACACCGCTACCATACAAATCAACGAGAAACAACCCGCCAACCACTTGTTGCAACAGCTCCTCCCTCACGTTGAAATCACCGGTTTCCGTGAAGTGATTCCGAGCATGAACGACATTTTTATTAAACTGGTATCCTAACGATTTACAACTATGAACAAGATATACCTCATTATTGAACGTGAATTTTTAGTACGTGTAAAGAAAAAATCATTTATCCTCACTACCGTACTTGTACCGCTGCTACTGGCCTCTCTCATGATTGTTCCGTTTCTGATACAGTCAATTAAAGACACCGAACATAAAAATATTGCTGTAATCGACCGCTCAGGATTGGCACAGGAAGCCTTGGAAAACACCGATGAATTGGCCTTCACATTTTACAATAACAGTAGCCTCGACAGCCTGAAAACTATTTTCAAGCAAGAAAATTTGTACGCTATTGTCAGCATTGGTGAGCTGCACAACAACACTCCCGCCGCCATTGACATGTACGCTTTCAAGCAGCCTAATCTCGATGTTCAGAAAAGCATAGAAAAAAGTATGGAACGCGTGGTGGAACGCCGCAAACTCGACGCTTACAATATACCCGGCCTCGACACTATTATGAACTCCATCAACACCCGCTTAGATGTAAAAACCTTTGTATGGGACGAAAATGGTGACGAAAAAGCCAGCCACAGCAGTATACTTATGGGCCTATCCTACATTCTCAGCTTCATGATTTATATGTTCATCTTCATGTTCGGCAGCATGATTATGCGCAGTGTAATTGAAGAAAAAAACAACCGTATCATCGAAGTGATCATCTCCTCCGTAAAACCTTTCCAACTCATGTTGGGAAAAATTATAGGCGTAGCTTCCGTAGGACTCCTGCAATTCATCATCTGGATAGTACTCACCCTCGGCATTACCACCGTAATTGGTGGTGTATTTGGCGCTGACAGCATAGCGCCAACGCCCGTTGCCGGACAAGAAGAAGTGATACAACAAGCCACCAAAGAGTTAGGCGGTAAATCAGCTGATATACTAGCCATGATTGCCGGCATTAATTTTATACCCATCATCATTTCATTTATCTTCTTCTTCCTCTTCGGCTACCTGCTCTACGCCTCCATGTTTGCAGCCATCGGCTCTGCCGTGGAGAATGAAACCGACACGCAACAGCTTACCATACCCGTAACCATTCCATTAATCATTGGAATGTTCCTGATGCTACACACCTTTCAATACCCCGACAGTAGCCTCTCCTTTTGGGCGTCCATGATCCCCTTCACCTCTCCCATGGTCATGATGGCACGCGTTCCCTTTGGTGTTCCGTTCTGGCAAATAGCACTTTCTTTAAGCTTATTATTTATCACCTTCCTTGGCGTAGTATGGTTTGCCGGTAAAATTTACCGCGTAGGCATATTAATGTATGGAAAAAAACCATCGCTAAAAGAAATGTGGAAATGGATAACCTATAAAAACTAATTGACAGTAATGCTCAAACGTGTACTTATTGCCCTTTCCGGACTACTCCTTCTCATCATATTGCTACTCTCTGTTGCAGGTTATTTCATCTTCACACCCGAAAAAATCACGCCGCTGGTGTTGGAAATAGCTAAAAAACATGTGAAGTCGGAAATCAGCTTTGAGAAATTGGATATCTCCCTCTTCAGCACCTTCCCCGGCGTGGGAGTGGAACTGAAGAACGGTTCTATCACCGATGAACATAAAGACACATTAGTCGCTTTCAAGTCATGTCTAATTGTAATCAATCCCATGGCCTTTCTAAAGCGCAATAGGATTAGCATTAATGAAATCACCTTAGACGAACCCCACATCTTTGCCCATATTTCTAACGAAGGAAAAGCCAATTGGAACATTTTCCCAACAGATACCACTGCTGTAAGCGACACCTCGTCGTCTATTGCCGGCTTCAGCATAAAAAAATTCACTATTAATAATGCCACTATTATTTATGAAGATGAGCAAGCGCAACAACTGTTATCATTGGAAAAAATAAATACCGAACTCTCTGCAAGAATGGGGAAAAAGCGCGCCACACTTAATCTCAACCTCTCCATAGACAGCGTAAGCTTCCGGTATCAGGGAAAACAGCTTTGCCCCAAAATACCCCTGCATTTAATCGCGCAGCTCAAACAAGACCGCCAAACACAAGTGGTAAGCATAGATACCGCAGCCTTGTCAATGTCCGGACTTGATTTTATAATGAACGGCACCATGCACTGGAATGATAGCACCAATGCAGTAGATATGCTTACTAATTTCCGGTTGAAAACCGACTCTATAGCCGAAGTGCTACACCATATTCCGGCACATATTTCCGACCTCCCGTCTAAATTAGCCACTTCCGGAGCTATTGAAGTTAAAGGTTCCCTCAACGGCGTACTCAGTGAACGGCAATTCCCCGTGCTTGATGCTGAAATAGCCATAGCCGGCGGACGCATACGCAACGCCCAACATCCCCACAAAACCGGTATAGAAACATTAGAGTTTGAGGGTGAAACGCATATCGACATTAATAAAACTACCCCTTCCCATCTCAAACTAAAAAAACTTATACTGCAAAGCGTCTCTTCAAAACTTGATATTTCAGGCGAAGTCAACCATATTTTCACCAATCCCTTCATACGTGCAAAGCTCAACGCAGCTATCAATTTCACCCGTTTGGCAGAAGACCTCTCCCTCACCGACAGC